>NZ_JBQCUB010000004.1:52288-167295 GCF_051963655.1 Neisseria sp. P0001.S007
GGGTATGCTGGTGCCCAAGTTAATTTGGGCCTGATGTATGAACAAGGGCAAGGCGTCCGTCAAGACTATGCACAGGCGGTGCAGTGGTATCGCAAGGCGGCAGAACAAGGGTATGCTGGTGCCCAAGTTAATTTGGGCCTGATGTATGAACAAGGGCAAGGCGTCCGTCAAGACTATGCACAGGCAGTGCAGTGGTATCGTAGGGCTGCAGAACAAGGGAATGCCGATGCCCAAGTTAATTTGGGTCTGATGTATGCCAACGGGCAAGGAGTCCGTCAAGACTATACACAGGCGGTGCAGTGGTGTCGTAGGGCTGCAGAACAAGGGCATGCTGGTGCCCAATTCAATTTGGGTGTGATGTATGCCGAAGGACGCGGCGTGCGCCAAGACCTTGCGCTCGCTCAAGAATGGTTTGGTAAGGCTTGTCAAAACGGAGACCAAGACGGCTGCGACATTTACCAACGCCTGAAGGCGGGTTATTGAACAGCTCGCGATGCCGTCTGAAAGCGGCTTGAGCAGGAGCGGACATCCCCCCTGCACAATATGATTTGTTTTAGGACAAAACCAAAATGACTTTTCAAAACAAAAAAATCCTCGTCGCCGGACTTGGCGGCACGGGTATTTCCATGATTGCCTACCTGCGTAAAAACGGCGCGGAGGTTGCCGCGTATGATGCGGAGCTGAAACCGGAGCGCGTGTCGCAAATCGGTAAGATGTTTGACGGGCTGGTGTTTTACACGGGTCGTTTGAAAGATGCGCTGGACAACGGTTTCGATATTCTGGCGCTCAGCCCCGGCATCAGCGAGCGGCAGCCGGATATTGAGGCGTTCAAGCAAAACGGTGGACGTGTGTTGGGCGATATCGAATTGTTGGCGGACATTGTGAACCGCCGCGGCGACAAGGTGATTGCGATTACCGGCAGCAACGGCAAAACCACGGTAACGAGCCTGGTCGGTTATCTCTGCATCAAGTGCGGGCTGGATACCGTTATCGCGGGCAATATCGGTACGCCGGTTTTGGAGGCGGAATTGCAGCGTGAAGGCAAAAAGGCGGACGTGTGGGTGTTGGAGCTTTCCAGCTTCCAACTGGAAAACACTGAAAGCCTGCGCCCGACTGCGGCGACGGTGCTGAACATTTCCGAAGACCATCTCGACCGCTACGACGACTTGCTCGACTACGCGCATACCAAAGCCAAGATTTTCCGTGGCGATGGCGTGCAGGTTTTAAATTCAGACGACGTGTTCTGCCGCGCCATGAAGCGTGCCGGGCGCGAGGTGAAATGGTTTTCATTGGAGCACCAAGCCGATTTTTGGTTGGAACGCGAGACAGGCCGACTGAAACAAGGCAATGAAGATTTGATTGCCACGCAAGACATTCCGTTGCAAGGTTTGCACAACGCCGCCAATGTGATGGCTGCCGTAGCTTTGTGTGAGGCTATCGGTTTGCCGCGAAATGAATTGCTCGAACACGTTAAAACCTTCCAAGGCCTGCCGCACCGCGTGGAAAAAATCGGCGAGAAAAACGGCGTGGTGTTTATCGACGACAGCAAAGGCACGAATGTCGGCGCGACCGCCGCCGCGATTGCCGGTTTGCAAAATCCGCTCTTCGTGATTTTGGGCGGCATGGGCAAAGGGCAGGACTTCACGCCCCTGCGCGATGCGCTTGCCGGCAAGGCAAAAGGTGTGTTCTTGATTGGTGTCGATGCGCCGCAAATCCGCCGCGATTTGGACGGCTGCGGCTTGAATATGACCGACTGCGCCACTTTGGAAGAAGCCGTTCAAACGGCATACGCCCAAGCCGAAGCGGGCGATATCGTGTTGCTCAGCCCGGCTTGTGCGAGCTTTGATATGTTTAAAGGCTATGCGCACCGTTCGGAAGTGTTTATTGAAGCGTTTAAGGCTTTGTAAGGCCGTCTGAAAGATGAAAAGAGGGTTGGTTTTACCGTAAACCTTGTGTGTCATTGTCTCAAAGGTCGTCTGAAAACGTTAAGGCAGTTTCAGACGACCTTTTTGCAGCAACGGTAAACTTGTTCCTTGCCTTTATCCGGTGTTACTGTTTCTTAAAATTTGCCTATGCGGGCAAACGGCGAGGCGGCGGGCAGCTATGCCTGACCGACAAAACGTGTGTTTATCAATCCGAAAGGAAAACCCATGAATTTTCAAGACTACATCCGTTACGATGCCGTCGGTTTGGCAGAGCTGATCCGTAAAAAAGAAGTCTCCGCCGATGAAGTGTTGCAGGCTGCTTTAAACCGCTTGGATGAAGTCAATCCCAAGCTCAATCTGTTGGCGCACGATTTGCGCGAACGCGCGGCGGCGTGGCAGGGGTCGTCTGAAAATGCCGATACGCCGCTGGCGGGCGTACCGTTTTTGCTCAAAGACTTGCTGGCGGATTGGGAAGGCGCGCCGACATGGTCGGGTTCGCGTATGATGCAGCATTACATTGCCAAACAAAACAGCGATTTGACCCAAGCCTATCTCGATGCGGGGCTGCGCGTGTTCGGCAAAACCACTACGCCCGAATGGGGCGCGTATCCCGTTACCGAAACCGAAATTTACGGCATCACGCGCAATCCGTGGCATTTGGATTACACCGCGGGCGGCAGCAGCGGAGGCGCGGCGGCGGCAGTGGCTTCGGGCGTCGTACCCGCAGCGCACGGCAGCGACGGTGGCGGCTCCATTCGCTTACCCGCGCACAACTGCGGCGTGTTCGGGCTGAAACCCACGCGCGGCCGCAGCAGTTACGCGCCGAACGCATCGGAGGCATGGCAAGGTTTGGTATGCGACCATGTGTTGACCCGCAGTGTACGCGACAGCGCGGTTTTGCTGGACATCGCCGCCCAAACCCAAGCCCGCGCCCTGTATGCTTGCCCGCCGCTGCCCGAAAACGGTTTTGCAGGCAGCCTGAAACAAGAAACAGGTCGTCTGAAAATAGCTTTTTGGAAACAGGCATGGTTTGGCGGTGGCAACGACGAAGGCACGGAAGCCGCGTTCGCCCATAGTTTGAAACTGATGCAAGACGCGGGACACAAATTGGAAGAAGCCACGCCCGATTTTGCGCCGCCTGAACAGCTCAACCGAGCCGCCCGCATCATCGTCATGGGCGAAACGGCAAAACTGTTCTACCAATATCAATACGAAACCGGACAAAAACTGCCGCACTGCCTGCTTGAGCCGACAACGTGGGCAATGATTGTGCAGGGTCGGCAAATCAGTGCGGGCGAAATGGCATGGGCGCGCGACGTGATGCTGGCGCAGGAACGTGCCGCCAAAGCATTTTTCACACGCTACGACGTGTTGATGACGCCCGTCTGCCCGCGCACCACGCCGAAAATCGGCGAAATGATGCCGCCGCCCGCCGCACAAAAAGCCATGCGCCTGCTGTTCGGCACGCTGCGCTTGGGTTTTCTGTTGAAAAACAACCCGTTTTTAGAAAAAGAAGCCGCCACGACGCTGCAATACGTCGGTTATACGTCGCCGCTGAACATGAGCGGCAACCCCGCCATGAGCGTGCCGCTTTACCGGCATAACGGGCTGCCTGTCGGTACCCAGTTCGCCGCCGCACACGGGCGCGAAGACACGCTGCTTAGCCTCGCCGCGCAGTTGGAACAGATACAGCCGTGGGCGGAAATACCGCAGTTGGCGTAGGGTTTGCATGGGATAAAAAGTAGCCTATTTCCTGAAGAAAAGATTTATACAAGGCTATCTGAAAACATAAAAGCGATTTCAGACGACCTTTTGCCGATATCAAAGGGTAGGGGAGGGCGCAAAGAACGTCAGAATCCGACATCTTTAAAGAATCTGAATTGTTGGTTTGGAAATAAACCTTTAAAATAACGTTAATTCATTTTTTCAGACGGCCTCTTGCCCATTTGCAGGCCGTCTGAATATTTTATTCAAGCCGTTACGGATGTTTTCATGATTAGTCTTTCCAAAATGCTTGACCGGCCGATTGCGCGCGATGGTCGGAAGTTTGATGTTTCTCTCTTGTGGATGGTCGTCTTAATGACGGTCTTCAGCCTGATTATGATTTATTCGGCTTCTATTGCGTATGCAGCATCGGAAGGGGGCAGCCAGTTTTCTTTTGTGTCCAAACAGGCAATGTTTATCCTGTTTACAGTGGCTATATGCTTGCCGCTTTTCCTGCTGAAGATGAGTTTCTGGCGGCGGATTATTCCGTTTTATTTTGCTGTTTCAGGTTTGCTGTTGTTGCTGGTTTTGTTTGTCGGCCGTGAGATTAATGGCGCGACGCGCTGGATTCATATCGGGCCGCTCAACTTGCAACCGACTGAATTTTTCAAATTGGCAACGGTTTTGTATTTGTCCAGCCTGTTTACGCGCCGTGAAGAAATGTTGCGCGATTTGGATTCTTTGGGTTGGTCGTCTTTGTTTACCGGTATTGGCGATTTGGTGTGCAGCCCTTTTAAAAGTGACGCGTGGGTAAGGGTAAAGGAACGCTTCCGCAAGTTTAAGACTTTGATTCTGCCGATTATGTTGGTGGCGGTCGGTTTGGTTTTGATTATGGGTCAGCCGGACTTTGGCTCGTTTGTCGTGATTGTCGTGATTACCATGGGTATGCTGTTTTTGGCAGGTTTTCCGTGGAAGTATTTTGCCGTATTGGTGGCGACCGTTGTGAGCGGTATGGGCTTGTTGATTTTGGCCGCACCTTACCGTATGGCGCGTGTGGCGGCGTTTTTGGACCCTTGGAGCGATCCTTTGGGTAAAGGCTATCAGCTGACGCATTCCTTGATGGCGATTGCGCGCGGCGGCTGGTTTGGCGAGGGCTTGGGTGCAAGTTTGGAAAAACGTTTCTACCTGCCTGAAGCGCATACGGACTTTATTTTTGCCGTTATCGGTGAAGAATTTGGCTTTGTCGGGATGCTGGTTTTGGTGTTCTGCTACGGCTGGCTGGTGTGGCGCGCGTTTTCCATCGGCAAGCAGGCGCGTGATTCGGGCTTGATGTTCAGCGCGTATATTGCCAACGGTATCGGTATTTGGATTGGTATTCAAAGTTTCTTCAATATCGGTGTAAACATCGGTATCCTGCCTACTAAAGGTCTGACTTTGCCGTTTATGTCTTACGGCGGTTCGGCTGTCTTTATCATGCTGGTGTGCGTTACTTTGTTATTGCGCATTGATTATGAAAACCGCCAAAAAATGCGCGGTTATTCGGTGGAGTAAAACCATGAGCGGTAAAACTTTTATGCTGATGGCCGGCGGTACGGGCGGCCATATTTTCCCTGCATTGGCGGTTGCCGAGTCGCTGCAAAAGCACGGCCATCATGTGATTTGGCTGGGCAGTCAGGATTCGATGGAAGAGCGTATCGTGCCGCAATACGGCATACGCTTGGAAACGCTGTCCATTAAAGGTATTCGTGGCAACGGTATTAAGCGCAAGCTGATGTTGCCGTTTACGCTGTATAAAACCGTCCGTGCGGCGCAGCAGATTATTAAGAAACACCGTGTCGAGTGTGTTATCGGTTTTGGCGGTTTCGTTACCTTCCCCGGCGGTTTGGCGGCAAAACTGTGCGGTGTGCCGATTGTGATTCACGAGCAAAATGCCGTGGCAGGTTTGTCCAACCGCCAACTGTCGCGCTGGGCGAAACGGGTGTTATACGCTTTCCCGAAAGCGTTCAGTCACGAAGGCGGTTTGGTCGGCAACCCCGTCCGCGCGGATATTGCCAACCTGCCTGAGCCTGCCGAACGCTTCCAAGGGCGTGAAGGTCGTCTGAAAATCTTGGTGGTCGGCGGCAGTTTGGGTGCGGATGTGTTGAACAAAACCGTTCCGCAAGCTTTGGCATTATTGCCTGAGGCTGCCCGTCCGCAAATGTATCATCAGTCCGGCCGCAATAAATTGGGTAACCTGCAGGCGGATTATGATGCATTGGGTGTGCAAGCCGAGTGCGTTGAATTTATTACCGATATGGTATCTGCCTACCGCGATGCCGATTTGGTGATTTGCCGTGCCGGCGCGCTGACGATTGCCGAGTTGACGGCTGCAGGTTTGGGTGCATTGCTGGTGCCATATCCGCACGCAGTGGACGATCATCAAACAGCCAATGCGCGCTTTATGGTGCAGGCCGAAGCTGGTTTGCTGCTGCCGCAAACCCAACTGACGGCAGAAAAACTGGCCGAAATCCTCGGCGGATTAAACCGTGAAAAATGCCTGAAATGGGCGAAAAATGCCCGTACGCTGGCGTTGCCGCACAGCGCGGACGATGTGGTGGAAGTTGCCATCTCTTGTACCGAATAAGCAGGCAGACTTCGATTCAAGGCCGTCTGAAAAGTTGATTAACGGCGTTTCAGACGGCCTTTATTGCTTTTGTTAAAATTCCTTTACAATAAAAGCATAGCGCAGAAGCGGATAGCCCTTTAAAATAACGCCTTTACGCACTAAAAACCAACCGGAACGCAACGTTATGATGAAAAATCGAGTGACCAACATCCATTTTGTCGGAATCGGCGGCGTCGGCATGAGCGGTATTGCCGAAGTTTTACACAATTTGGGCTTTAAAGTTTCCGGTTCGGATCAGGCGCGTAATGCCGTTACCGAGTATTTGAGCGCTCTCGGCATTCAAGTTTACCCAGGTCATACTGCCGAACACGTCAATGGCGCCGACGTGGTTGTTACCTCTACTGCGGTCAAAAAAGACAATCCTGAGGTTGTTGCCGCATTGGAACAGCAGATTCCCGTGATTCCGCGCGCATTGATGTTGGCAGAATTGATGCGCTTCCGCGATGGTATCGCCATTGCCGGTACGCACGGTAAAACCACAACCACCAGCCTGACCGCTTCTATTCTCGGCGCGGCAGGACTTGACCCGACTTTCGTTATCGGCGGCAAACTCAATGCCGCTGGTACCAATGCCCGTTTGGGTAAAGGCGAATACATCGTCGCAGAAGCCGACGAATCCGATGCTTCTTTCCTGTATCTGACGCCGATTATGTCCGTCGTGACCAATATCGATGAAGACCACATGGACACTTACGGCCACAGCGTTGAGAAGCTGCATCAGGCGTTTGTTGATTTTATCCACCGTATGCCGTTTTACGGCAAAGCGTTTTTGTGTATCGACAGCGAACACGTCCGCGCGACTTTGCCCAAAGTGAGCAAACCTTACGCCACTTACGGCTTGGACGATACTGCCGATATCTACGCAACCGATATTGAAAACGTTGGCGCGCAAATGAAATTTACCGTTCATGTCCAAATGAAAGGACATGAGCAAGAACCGTTTGAAGTTGTTTTGAATATGCCCGGCCGCCACAACGTCCTCAATGCGTTGGCGGCTATCGGCGTTGCGCTGGAAGTTGGCGCATCGGTTGAAGCGATCCAAAAAGGCTTGCTTGGATTTGAAGGCGTTGGCCGCCGCTTCCAAAAATATGGCGACATTAAATTACCAAACGGCGGAACTGCTTTGCTGGTAGACGATTATGGCCACCATCCTGTCGAAATGGCGGCAACCCTTTCCGCCGCACGCGGTGCATACCCTGAAAAACGCTTGGTCTTGGCTTTCCAACCGCACCGCTATACCCGCACACGTGATTTGTTCGAAGATTTCACCAAAGTCCTCAATACCGTTGATGCGTTGGTGTTGACCGAAGTTTATGCCGCAGGCGAAGAGCCGATTGCCGCAGCAGATTCCCGCGCCTTGGCGCGCGCCATCCGCGTATTGGGCAAACTTGAGCCTATTTACTGCGAAAACGTTGCCGATCTGCCGCAAATGCTGCTGAATGTTTTGCAAGACGGCGATGTCGTACTGAATATGGGTGCCGGCAGCATCAACCGCGTTCCGTCTGCATTGGTGGAATTGTCGAAACAATCATAATAAACAGGCATATTGGCCTTTGAGGACAGATAGGTCGTCTGAACAATATTCAGACGGCCTCTATCAGTATTTAAGAAAGTGGAAATTATGCAGAATTTTGGCAAAGTGGCCGTGTTGATGGGGGGCTTCTCCAGCGAGCGCGAAGTGTCGCTGGACAGCGGCGCCGCTATTTTGGCTGCTTTGAAAAGCAAAGGTGTCGATGCCCATGCGTTCGACCCCAAAGAAACCCCGTTGTCTGAATTGAAAACACAAGGTTTTCAGACGGCCTTCAATATTCTGCATGGCACTTTCGGCGAAGATGGCGCGATTCAAGGCGCGTTGGAACTAATGGGTATTCCTTACACCGGCAGCGGTGTGGCCGCTTCCGCGCTGGGTATGGACAAATACCGCTGCAAACTGATTTGGCAGGCTGTGGGCTTGCCTGTTCCTGAGTTTGCCGTATTGCATGACGACAGCGACTTTGATGCTGTTGAAGAAAAATTGGGCTTGCCGATGTTTGTGAAACCTGCCGCGGAAGGCAGCAGCGTCGGTGTGGTAAAAGTAAAAGAAAAAGGCCGTCTGAAAAGCGTTTACGAAGAATTGAAACATTTGCAGGGTGAAATTATTGCCGAACGCTTTATCGGCGGCGGCGAGTATTCTTGCCCGGTATTGAACGGCAAAGGCCTGCCGAGCATTCATATTATTCCGGCTACCGAGTTTTACGACTACGAGGCTAAATACAACCGCGACGATACGGTTTATCAATGCCCATCGGAAGATTTGAGCGAGGATGAGGAAAACCTGATGCGCGAACTCGCCGTGCGTGGCGCGCAGGCAATTGGTGCGGACGGCTGTTCGCGCGTGGACTTCCTGAAAGATACGGACGGTAAACTGTATCTGTTGGAAATCAATACCTTGCCCGGCATGACCAGCCACAGTTTGGTGCCAAAATCTGCAGCCCATACCGGCGTAGATTTTGCTGATTTATGTATTGAGATTTTGAAGACCGCTCATGTGGGATGATGCAGGCGCACTGGGTCGGCTGACCCGCCGGCTATTGTTGCTGATGACCTTTCTGCTGATAGGTTCGGGCATAGCTTGGCTTTACAATTCCAAATATTTCCCTGTGAAACAGATTGCCATTCAGGGTAAGCTGAAATATGCTTCCAGCAAAGAATTGCAAACCGTTGCACGAGAGCATATCAGGGGTAATATGTTCCGCGCCGATATTGATTCGGCGCAGGCCGCTTTTCAGGAATTGCCTTGGATTGACTCGGCAATGGTACGCCGCCGTTTTCCGGAAACCGTGGAAATTATCCTAACCGAGCGCGTGCCGGTTGCACACTGGCGCGCTGGTGGCTTGGTGGACAGTAAGGGCAATGTGTTTGCCGCAAGCCTGAAACAGGACTTGCCTATATTTGAAGGGCAGCAGGGGACAGGCAAAGACATGGTCAAACATTATGCGGACTTTTCCGGTATTTTGAGTCCGTTGAAACTGACCATCAAAGAATTGATCTACACGCCGCGTTCGGCATGGCTGCTTGTATTGAACAACGGCATTACCGTGCGCTTGGGGCGTGAAAACGAAATCAAACGTTTGCAGCAGTTTGCCCAGATTTGGCCATCGCTGCTGCGTAAAAAACAAAGTCGTATCGAGTATGTCGATATGCGTTATAAGGATGGTTTTTCAGTCCGTTACAGGCCGTCTGAAAACCCTTCCGACAGTGAATAGCCGATTAGACGTGAAGCAATCTTGTTTCAAAAATAATCAAACCGTCAGTCAGACAACATAGCGAACGAGCAATTATGGAACAACAACAAAATAAATATATCAGTGCCTTAGACATTGGTACGTCCAAGGTCATCGCCTTAATCGGTGAGATTCGGGAAGATAACGAAATCCACATTGTTGGCTTGGGTCAAAGCCCTTCACGCGGCCTGCGTGCAGGTATGGTGACCAACATTGACGCCACTGCGCAAGCCATTCGTCAGGCGGTAGAAGATGCCGAGCTGATGGCAGATACCAAAATTTCCCACGTCGTCACCGGTATTGCCGGTAACCATATCCGCAGCCTGAATTCACAAGGCGTGGTAAAAATTAAAGATGGCGAAGTATCGCAAGCCGACATCGATCGTGCCATTGAAACGGCCAAAGCCATCAATATTCCGCCTGATCACAACATCTTGCATACCGTGGTTCAAGAGTACATCATCGACAACCAACCCGGTGTGAAAGAGCCTATCGGCATGAGCGGCGTGCGTTTGGATACCCGTGTACACATCATTACCGGTGCGAACACTGCTTTGCAAAATATCCAAAAATGTATCCAACGCTGCGGCCTGCAAATGGATCAAATCATGCTTCAGCCTTTGGCAAGCGGTCATGCCGTTTTGACTGAAGACGAAAAAGATTTGGGCGTGTGCGTCATCGATATCGGTGGCGGTACAACCGACATTGCGGTTTATACCAATGGCGCAATCCGCCATACTGCGGTCATTCCCGTTGCCGGCGATTTGATTACCAAAGACTTGGCACAAGCCTTGCGTACGCCGCACACTGCAGCCGAGTACATCAAAATCCATTACGGTGCTGCCATTCCGACTATGGACGGCTTGGATGAAATGATTGAAGTTCCTAGCGTTGGCGACCGTCAATCACGTCAAATTTCACGCCGTGTATTGGCTGAAATCATCGGCCCGCGCGTAGAAGAGATTTTGGAATTGACGCTTAACGAATTGCGCCGCTCCGGCTTCCCTGAAGAAGTGCTGACTTCAGGTATCGTTTTGACCGGTGGTGCTTCTATGTTGACCGGTATTGTTGAGTTGGCGGAAGAAGTCTTCAACCTGCCGGCGCGTATCGGTGTGCCACAAGAAATGGGCGGCGTATCCGAGCGTATCCGCAATCCACGCTATTCAACCGCCATCGGTCTTTTGCAGGCGGCAAGGGGAGAGGAAGACGGCGCGCCGGTGACAGGTGCCATTGTGGTTCATGATCAGGCTGAAAAAATCAGTCTGTGGGCAAGACTGATGAAATTCGTTAAAGAAAATTTCTGATAAAAGTTTTCAGGGCAGGCGGTGTAGCAACCGTTTGTCCTGAATATTTAAGTGAGATTAAACGGTTTTAAATAATTGCTAAGTGAATAATTTAAAACTTGTATATTTTCTGTTAAAAAATGTAGTAAAAATATAACGCTGACAGCCGAATGGTAAGAAGATTTTTGCCAGTATCTGGATACTTCTTATATAATACGGATAATGAGTTATTTTTGAACCGTCCTTAATAAAGCGGGGCGCGGAGGATTATTGAATGGAATTTGTTTACGACGTAGCAGAATCAGCAACGAGCCCTGCTGTTATTAAAGTTATCGGTTTGGGTGGCGGTGGCTGTAATGCCATCAACAACATGGTTGCCAACACCATTCATGGTGTTGAGTTCATCAGTGCCAATACCGATGCGCAATCATTGGCTAAAAACAATGCGGCTAAACGCATTCAATTGGGTACAAACCTGACTCGCGGTTTAGGTGCTGGTGCAAATCCTGAAATTGGCCGCGCCGCTGCCCAAGAAGATCGCGAAGCCATCGAAGATGCTATCCGCGGTGCAAACATGCTGTTCATCACTACCGGTATGGGTGGTGGTACAGGTACCGGCTCTGCTCCTGTTGTGGCTGAAATCGCTAAAGAAATGGGTATCCTGACCGTTGCAGTTGTAACCCGTCCGTTTGCTTACGAAGGCAAACGCGTACATATCGCTCAAGCAGGTTTGGATCAACTCAAAGAGCGCGTTGATTCCCTGATTATTATCCCTAACGACAAATTGATGACTGCCTTGGGCGAAGACGTGACCATGCGTGAAGCCTTCCGCGCGGCCGACAATGTGCTGCGTGATGCGGTTGCCGGTATTTCCGAAGTGGTGACTTGCCCTAGCGACATGATCAACTTGGACTTCGCCGACGTGAAAACTGTGATGAGCAATCGCGGTATCGCCATGATGGGTTCTGGTTTCGCACAAGGTATCGACCGTGCCCGCTTGGCTACCGACCAAGCTATCTCCAGCCCGCTCTTGGATAACGTTACTTTGGATGGTGCACGCGGTGTATTGGTAAACATTACCACTGCTCCTGGTTGCCTGAAAATGTCTGAGTTCAACGAGATTATGCGTATCGTCAACCAAAATGCACACCCTGAAGTGGAATGCAAATTTGGTGCTGCCGAAGACGAGAGCATGAGCGAAGACGCTATCCGTATTACCATCATTGCTACCGGCTTGAAAGAAAACGGTACTGACAACCAACTGCGTGCTGCTGCCCGTACCCAACAATTGGTACGCGGTGCGGAAGAAGCGCCTCAAGCTCAAAGCCAAAGCAGTGCTGAAAGCCTGGTTCGTACCAACCGCAATATCCGTTCTATGAATCTGACTGCGGCTGATTTCAGCAACCAGTCTGTACTGGATGACTTTGAAATTCCTGCTATCTTGCGCCGTCAGCAACATACTTCTGATAAATAATCAGGATCATGTATGAAAAGACCTGCCTTTAAGGCAGGTCTTTTTTATTAGTAAAATATACTTAAGGCCGTCTGAAAATTTTCAGACGGCCTTAAGTTCAAATAAAGCAAATAACAAACTTACCCTTTATTGAGAATTTGCTTGTTTTCGCCCTCACGACGCAATTCTTTGGGCAAGACAAATACAATGCTTTCTTCTGCGCCTTCACCTTCGCGTATGGTCTCGTGTCCCCAGTCTTGAATAGTTTGTAATACTTCTCTGACCAAGACTTCAGGTGCAGATGCTCCGGCAGTGACACCAACCTTGGTTTTGTTTTTAAACCATTCTTTTTTCAGATAGGAAGCATTATCGACCATATAGGCATCAACTCCGCGCAATGCAGCTACTTCACGCAAGCGGTTGCTGTTGGAAGAGTTGGGCGAGCCGACAACAATTACGAGATCGCATTCTTCGGCCAATTCTTTAACAGCGGTTTGGCGGTTGGTTGTGGCGTAGCAAATGTCTTCTTTGTGCGGATTGCGGATATTGGGGAAGCGTTGGTTTAAAGCTGCAATGATGTCTTTGGTTTCATCCACCGATAAAGTGGTTTGGCTGACGTAGGCAAGTTTGTCAGGATTTTTGACGTTCAGTCCGGCTACATCATCCACTGTCTCAACCAGAAACATTTTGCCCGGAGGCAATTGTCCCATTGTACCTTCTACTTCGACGTGGCCTTTGTGGCCGATCATGATGATTTCGTAATCTTGCTCATCGAGGCGGGCTACCTCTTTATGGACTTTGGTTACCAGAGGGCAGGTAGCATCAAAAACGCGGAAACCACGTTGCGCTGCTTCTTCCTGCACGGCTTTGGATACGCCGTGAGCCGAGTAAATCAGCGTTGCGCCCTTGGGGACATCCTCCAAGTTATCGACAAATACGGCACCTTTTGCACGCAGATTGTCCACGACGAATTTGTTGTGAACGACCTCATGGCGAACATATATAGGCGCGCCGAATTCTTCGAGTGCACGTTCAACAATGCTGATGGCACGGTCAACACCGGCACAGAAGCCGCGGGGATTGGCAAGGATAATGGTTTTTTGAGTCATGTGTGTTCCGTTTTCAGACGGCCTTTGTGTCGTTTGAAGATGTTTTTTTGTGCAGCAAACCATCTAATACCAAGCAAACTGCGCCAACGCAGATAAAGCTGTCAGCAATGTTAAATGCGGGGTAGAACCAGTTTTGCCAATAGAAAAGCAGAAAATCGACAACGTGGCCGTGAATCAGACGGTCAACCACATTGCCAATCGCGCCGCCGATAATCATGGCCGCCCCCAGTTTGCCCCAGCGGCCAAACTCATCACGCAAAATGGCACGGGCCAAATATAGGCTGATAACGACTGCCAGACCTAAAAAGAAGAATTTTTGCCAGCCGCCTTGGTCGGCCAAAAAGCTGAATGCCGCGCCTGGATTATAGGCAAGTGTCAGGTCAAAAAAGTCTGGAATGATATTGAGGCGTTCGCCTTCGGTAAAGTGTTTCAAGATTTCCCATTTGCTCAGTTGGTCAAGAATGATGGCAACGAGGGAAAGTAAGAAAAAGGGCGTTTTTGCAGAAGAGGATGAACTCATGTTTTCAGACGGTTTATGTAATAAAGGGCTTATTTTACCTGAAAGCAGGCAGGAAGTGTTTGCGATGGCATCGACGTTAGGCCGTCTGAAAATAGAAACGCCGCCACTTGAATGTATCAAAGGGCGGCGTGGTAAGCGTGCGGGCTTATTGGTTTTTAAGCAATGGAAAGCCCAGTTTCTCGCGGCTTTCAACGAATTTTTGTGCAACGATACGGCTCAGTGCACGAATGCGACCGATGTAGGTTGCGCGCTCGGTAACGGAAATGGCGCCGCGTGCATCCAAGAGGTTGAACGTGTGGCCGGCTTTGAGTACAAGCTCGTAAGCAGGCAGGGCAAGACTGCTGTCTTCAACTGCAAGCAGGCGTTTGGCTTGTTCTTCATAGTCGTTGAATTGGCGCAAGAGCCAATCGGCATCGCTGTATTCGAAGTTGTAGGTGGATTGTTCGACTTCGTTTTGATGATAAACATCGCCGTAAGTCACGATGTTGCCATCAAGGGTTTTTGCCCAAACAAGGTCGTACACATTTTCCACGCCTTGAAGATACATGGCGAGACGCTCGATACCGTAGGTGATTTCACCAAGCACAGGGGAGCAGTCAATACCGCCGACTTGTTGGAAGTAGGTGAATTGGGTTACTTCCATGCCGTTGAGCCAAACTTCCCAACCCAAGCCCCAAGCGCCGAGAGTAGGGTTTTCCCAGTCGTCTTCGACAAAGCGGATGTCGTGTACTTTAGGGTCGATACCCAATTCACGCAGGGAGTCGAGGTAGAGGTCTTGAATATTGGCCGGTGCAGGTTTGAGCGCAACTTGGAATTGATAGTAGTGTTGCAGGCGGTTGGGGTTGTCGCCATAGCGGCCGTCTTTGGGGCGGCGGCTGGGTTGAACGTAAGCGGCAAACCACGGCTCCGGGCCTAAGGCGCGCAGACAAGTGGCTGGATGCGAAGTACCGGCACCGACTTCCATATCGAAAGGTTGGATAACGGTGCAGCCTTTGTCTGCCCAATAGTTTTGTAATTTGAAAATAATTTGTTGGAAGGTGAGCATGGTGGATGGAATAGATTGGAATAAAGAGGGTATTTTACTGTTTTGAGCCTGTTTTGGATAGGCTGAAGGAAGCGGCGCAGTTTATTTGCCGTCCAATAGGTCTGAAAAGGGGTCGTCTTCCGAAGAAACGGTGTATTTTTCTTGCGCCCATTCGCCTAAATCAATGAGTTTACACCGTTTGCTGCAGAAAGGGCGGTAGGGGCTGTCGGTGTTCCAAACGACTTCTTTGTGGCAGGTTGGACATTTTACAACAGGAGCGGTCATGCAGTTTCTTTCAGTGATTGTGCAATGGATTGATAGTATTGATGCAAACGGGCAACCTTGATTTTTGCTTCTTCCAAGCTATGGGTATTGTCCAATACATCGTCGGCATGAAGCAGTCTGTCAGAGCGAGAAGCTTGGGTTGCCATGATTTGACGCGTTTGTTCTTCTGAAAAACCATTGCGTTGGTGTACGCGTTTGATTTGGACGGACTCCGGAACATCTACAACCAAAATGCGGTCGGTCTCCGCTTTAAATGCCGGATTTTCAATCAAAAGCGGGACATCGATAATGCCGTAAGTAGAGGAGGCAAGTTGTTGTTTCTGCTGTTGGATTTTGTTTAAGATTAACGGTAGAAGCAGGTTTTCCAGTTGTTTTTTTGATTGAGGCCGTCTGAAAACTTCTTCTCGTAAAGCCATACGATTCAGACGGCCTTCATGATCAAAAACCTCATCACCGAAAAGTTGGCGGATGGCTGGAAGGGCTTCGCCGTTTTCAGCGGTCAGTGAACGGCTGATGGCATCGGCATCGATAATGGGTACGCCAAGTTCGGCAAACATTTGGGCAATAGATGATTTGCCGCTGCCGATGCCGCCGGTCAAGCCTATCCATAATGTCATTATCGGAATCCTGATTGTACGAGCCACCATTGTACCAGTTGGGTAATAGGTGCATTGGCAACCAAAATAATCCATCCTGCCACAGCAAGGCTGGGACCAAAAGCAAAATATTGGCCTTTGCCGACGCGGGCAATGAGTGCGCCCACCAGTCCGACCAAGGCAGCCATGAAGATCAGAACAGGCAAGATACCTACGCCCAGCCATGCACCGAGTGCAGCCAAAAGTTTGAAATCACCATTGCCCATGCCGATTTTACCGGTCAGAAGTTTATAGACGGCACATAAAGTGTAAAGGCTCATATAGCCTGCGATTGCGCCTAAAACGGCTGAATGCAGGGGCACGAATGTGTCATTAAGATTAAACAGCAGGCCGATCCAAATTAGGGGCTGAGTCAGGCTGTCGGGTAAATATTGCGTATCGGCATCGATAAAGGTCAGTGCAATCAGTATGGCAGTCAGAATTAATCCGCCAATAGTTGCCCATGACCAGCCGTATTGCCACGCGACAATACCGAATAAGATGCCTGTCAGCAGCTCAATCAGCGGATAGCGTATGCCGATAGCGGTTTTGCAGGAGTGGCATTTCCCGCCCAGTAAAACATAGCTGAGGATGGGGATGTTTTGCCAAAGTTTGATTGGGCTTTTGCATTTGGGGCAGCGTGAATCCGGTTTGCGCAGATTAAATGGCTGTTTTTCTTCGTCTGTCAGCTCAATGCCCAAATGCTCTTTAGAAAATTGTGTCCATTCGCGTTCCATCATTATCGGCGTGCGATAAATGATAACGTTCAGAAAGCTGCCAATCAGTAATCCCAAAATAACGGCTAAAGGAATAGCGAATGGCGCAAGAACGGAGAGGGCGTCGATGGCAGAGTAAATACTATCAAGCATATCAACCTACGACATTACCCAAGTTAAACAACGGCAGATACATGGCAATCAGCAAGATACCGATGAGCGAACCCAATACCACCATGATGATAGGCTCCATCAAGTGAGACAATCGGGAGACGGAGTTGTCTACTTCATCTTCATAGAATTCGGCGGCTTTGTTCAGCATATCGTCCAAAGAGCCTGACTCTTCGCCGATGGCCGCCATTTGGATCACCATATTTGGGAACATATCTGTACTTTGCATACTGGATGTCAGCGACAGGCCTTGTGTTACCTTGGCGCGGATGTCTTGAGTGGCTTCTTCATAGAGAATATTGCCGGATGCGCCTGCAACTGAATCTAATACTTCCACTAAAGGAACGCCGGCTGCGAAGAGTGTGGAAGTCGTACGCGCCCAACGGGCAATGGTCGCTTTTCGGACAATGGTGCCAAAAACAGGCAGTCTCAAAATCAAAGCATCGATTCGTTTTTGGAAGGTAGGCGATTTTTCATGGAGTTTGTACAGGCCGAAGGCGGAAATAATCAAAAGGATGATCATAATCCAGCCGTAGTCGACGAATAAATCGGACAAGTTCATGACAAGTTGGGTGAGACGTGGCAGCTCTGCACCCATATTGGCATAAACTTCTTTAAAGGCAGGCAGTACAAACATCATCATGATGAAGATAAGCGCAATCGCCACCACGATAATGGCAATCGGGTAGGTCAGTGCGGTTTTAACCTTTTTCTTAATGGCCTGGGTTTTTTCTTTATAGACAGCCAGTTTGTCCAATAGGCTTTCCAGTACGCCGCCGGACTCGCCTGCGCTGACCAGATTGCAATAGAAACGGTCGAAATATTTTGGATATTTGGAGAAAGATTTACCCAATGCGCTACCTTGTTCGACATCGGAGCGAACCTGCATCAGCATTTCGGTCATGCTCGGATTGGAGTGGCCGCGCGCAACGATTTCAAAAGCCTGCATCAGCGGCAAGCCTGCCTTCATCATTGTTGCCAGTTGGCGGGTGAACACTGTAATGTCTTCTTGGGTAATACGGCGTTTGCGTGCGGTTTTGACTTTGCTGATACGCAAAGGGCGAATGCCTCTGCGTTGGAGTTTTTTGCGTGCTTCTTCTTCGTCTTTGGCAACTACTTCACCACGAACAAGACGTTCGGTCTCGGTATTTTTTCCTTCAAATGTAAAACGCTTGCCTTTGCTTCTTGAGCCGAACAGACTTCTTTTTTGCTCTGCTTGAGCCATGAGTTATCCCTTGTCAGTAAGAAATAAAGCGGACTGTTTCCCCGTGCCGCTTTATTTTAATTTTCGAAAATATGGCAGTTTAGTCATTGGTATGGGCAGTCACTTCTTCCAACGAGGTCAGGCCTTGCATGACTTTCATGAGGCCGGCACGACGTAAGTCTACCATGCCTTCCTGATAGGCCATGTTCATGATATCAACTTCTGTACCGTTGTTCATAATGACTTTTTGCATTTCGTCGCTGACCGGCATGACTTCATAAATACCGACGCGGCCTTTAAAGCCTTTGCCGCGGCAGCTGTCGCAGCCAACCGGGCGGTAGAGTTTCCAATCTTGAGCCAAGTCCGCATCGGTAAAGCCGGCTTTTTTCAATGCTGGAACCGGCGGGCGTTCAACTTCGCGTTTGCAGTTTGGACACAGTCTGCGCAACAGCCTTTGCGCCATAATCAGGCTGACCGAGCTGGCGATATTGAAAGGCGCTACGCCCATGTTTAAAAGGCGGGACAGCGTAGCCGGTGCATTATTGGTATGCAGGGTAGAGAAAACCATGTGGCCGGTCTGAGCGGCTTTAATGGCGATGTCGGCGGTTTCCAAGTCACGAATCTCACCGACCATAATAATATCAGGATCTTGACGTAAGAAGGATCGGAGTGCGGCGGCAAATGTCAGACCTTGTTTTTCATTGACGTTGACTTGGTTGACGCCTGGCAGGTTAATCTCGGCCGGATCTTCTGCCGTCGAAATGTTCACATCTTCCGTGTTCAAAATACTCAGGCAGGTATAGAGTGAAACGGTTTTGCCCGAACCTGTCGGACCGGTAACCAATACCATGCCGTAAGGGCGGTTGATGGCCTCAAGCAGCATTTCTTTTTGGAAAGGCTCTAAGCCGAGCTGGTCGATATTGAGCGATGTACCATCGGAATTTAGGATACGCATCACCACTTTTTCGCCAAACAATGTCGGCAAAGTGCTGACACGGAAGTCAATCGGACGGCCGTGTTTATGGAAGGCAATTTGAATTCTTCCGTCTTGCGGAATACGTTTTTCGGAAATATCCAAACGTGCCATCACTTTGATGCGCGATGCCAACTGGCCACGTACGGCGACAGGCGGCTGTACGACTTCACGCAACTGTCCGTCCACGCGGAAACGGACGCGCGCCATTTGTTCGTAGAATTCAAAGTGGATGTCCGATGCACCCGCATTCAGGGCATCGGATAAGGTTTTGTGGATGAAACGGGGGATAGGGCCGTCTTCAGCTTCTTCATTGTCGATATAAAGCGATTGCGATTGCTGGGTTGCTTCATGTTCGTCGTTGATTTCTTTCAGAATGGTGGTCGAACGTTGGCCCAGCCATTCCAGCAATGAGCTGAGCTGGTCGTCTGGAACCACTACCAAGTCGACACTTAAACCTGAAGCAAAAGCGATTTTTTGAAAGTTTTGGATTTGGGTCGGATCAGATACGGCGAAATAAACCTTGCGTCCGCGTTTGAAAATCGGAATGCAACGGTTTTGCACCATTTGCTCTTCCGTCAGAATGTCGCTGACTACATTATTGCGTGGGTAGTAGCGCAAATCCAAAAGAGGATAGCTGAATACGCGCGCGACTAATTCTCCCAGAGCTTTAGGGGAGATGATGCCGTCTGAAAACAGGTTGGGCAGGATTTCTTTGCCTGATTGTAAAAGGTTGTTGTAATGTTCCGCTTGTTGATTTGAGATGGTCTGGCTTTGAACCAAAACACGCAATAATCCGACACTCATTTTATTTTCCGTTTCTTGTGCAGTTTTCCCTTTAATTTAGAGGAAAGCCGTATTATTTTATCATTATTATGATTAAAGCATATATTTAATTATGCAAATCTGCTTAAGTTGCAAAGACATGCTTCTGCTTTAATTATATTTTTATTTCGGACGGCCATTATAAAGCAAGGAGAATAGGCGTTAAACTCGATATTTTGGGATTATGATGAAAAAACAACAATTTTGTCGTATGAATCCGATCAATAACGAAATTATATTTCATGTTGCTATTGCTTGTTTGGAGATGGCAGAAAAGGTTGTTTTGATGGATAGACGGTTGGAATTTGAAATATGAAAAGGCCGTCTGAAAAGAGGAAACACATAATTTCAGACGGCCTCTGTTTTTGATTCTCTTATCCGTAAATCTTGGTTCGGATTTCGACAAGGGCATTGATTGCCAAAGTGCTGTTTACAGCTTCCGGTAAATCGGACTGGGCGAACAAATTTTCTACTTCGTTAATCAATGTTTCTGCACGCGCCAACAGTTCATTGTAAGGAAAAGAACCGCGCTTGATGGTCAGCAATTCGTCACGATTGGGACGGCGTGGCCGGACTTCGCCATAAAGGGCAATATCGTGCGCGGTTTCAAGCAGGCGGAAGGTGTGCATCATATTTTTTGCATCGTAACCTTGACCATGTGCCTGCGTGCCTTGATAGCGTGTTTCGTTGCGTTCTACCAGCCATTGTTGATAAGAGGTATATTCGCGGCAGTAACTGCTGTATCCGTCTTGATTGAAGGATAGATGGGCAAGCGGTGTTTCGCCTTCTGGAATGGTGCTGAGTGACAGCGTTGTGGCTTCGGGTTTGGGTGCAATACCGTGGTAGCCCATCGTGCCGTCGGCATCGTAAAACAGTGCATAAAGTTCTCGGGCATGGGCGATTTTGACCAAGCCGCTGCGCCGCTGCTCCATTCCGCGTTGCGAAAGCCAGTGTTGCAGCGGTACAGTTTGCGCGCCTTCTACGATGTGGCAGAAATCAAGGATGCTTTTCTTTTCAGACGGCATCGGATTGCTGATTTTTTTATTCAATCCCCGTGCTTTTTTGATTTGTCCGTAGGCATAGCCTGCAAAACTTTGCTGGCAGGTTTTGGAGATAAACCATTTGGTTTTGAACGCATCCATCAATGGCGAACGGTATCGCACACAGTCGGAAGGGGAAGCCAGCAGCTCCAGCGTGTTCGGATTGCTTTGCAGCAGCAATTCGATAAACCGTCCCAGTTCGTAATACACAATATCGTTGGTTTCATTTCTGATTTGCGGGATGTATTCCATACCGTAAAACATGGATTTGGGCAGGTAAAACACGCCTTTGATGTCGGTATCGGACTCGGGCGTTGCCAAACCGTAGGCGCGGCTGCCGGACACGGCTTCAAGCAGAATCAGATTTTGCGTGTGCAAGTCTTCGAGGGTCAGCATATTCAGACGGCCTTTTACGGATAAATGGTTGCCAATGTGGAGCGGAACAATTCGTTCAAAGGCCCGCTATCGGCAGGTTCGGTAGCAGGGGCAGACAAGACAGAAACTTCGTTATATAGGTCAACAGTCAGCTTTTGCAGCTCTGGCGATAATGTGTGCAGATAACTTTCGTTCTGCTCCGCTTTTAATGCAACCAGATCAGTAATTTGGGTAGCACAATCTGTCTGCCACTCATTCATCAACTCAACCAAAGTCATTGGCGGAATACCGCCTTGTTTCACTGCCCAGCGTGCCGCCAATAAAGGGCGCAAGACGTAAAACCATTTCTTCAATTTAATCGGCTGCGCCAAATCCATGGCTTTCAAAGCATTGCCGGCGATACCGCGATAATGGTGCAACAACGCGGCGGCTTGGACGTATTGGGGTGCAAGTTCGTTCAGACGGCCTATGAATGCCTCATCTTGTGTATAAACAATCGGAGAACGCAACCATTCCAGCAATACGGCATTGCTTTTTCTCAACAGGCGCAAAGCCTTGCGGATATCCCAGCCGCCTACGTCAAACCATTGATTTTCAATAAATTCAAACGTATCTTTCGCTTCGTCGATTTGCAGATAATGTTCTTGCGGGCGGATATAAATGGCGCGAACATCATAATCGCTGTCGGGCGAAGCAAAGCCCCATGCGCGGCTTCCGCTTTCCGCCGCCAGCAGAAAGTGCAGCGGTTCGGCAAGTGAAATTTGAGTCAGTTTTTCTTGAATAGTTTGTTTCATTACGTTTTCCTTATTTTTGCAGAAAGGCCGTCTGAAACTGAGCAATCAGGTTTCAGACGGCCTTTTAGCTATTTAAATCCGATAGGATTGATTAGGCTTTGTTTTTCAGGCGGCCATGCAATTCCTGTACGCTGTACACGCCCAAATGTTCGCGGCTTTTTGCACCTTCGCTCATGGCTTCGCCGCCGGCGATGGTGGTGTATTGCGGTACGCGTTGGGTGAGGGAAGTACGGCGGATGCTGTGGCTGTCGGTAACAGATTGTACTGTGCTGCCGACGGTGTTGACCACCAGTGCGATTTCGCCGTTTTTAATGGCGTCCACGATGTGTGGGCGGCCTTCCTGTACTTTGTTGACCGCTTGCACGATGATGCCGTGTTCTTTCAAGTATTCGGCAGTACCGCGTGTGGCGCAGACACCGTAGCCGAGTGCTTGGAAGTTTTGTGCGGTTTTGACGATGAGCGGTTTGTCTTCATCGCGTACGGCGAGGAACACTTTGCCTGTTGTGCTCAAGCGTTCGCCTGCGCCGAGTTGGGCTTTGAAGTATGCTTCGCCGAAGCTTGCGCCTACGCCCATGACTTCGCCGGTAGAGCGCATTTCAGGGCCGAGAATGGTGTCCACACCCGGGAATTTGATGAATGGGAACACGGCTTCTTTAACGGCGTAGAAGTCTGGAATGACTTCTTTTTCTACGCCTTGCTCTTTCAGCGAAATGCCTGCCATCACGCGTGCGCCGACTTTGGCGAGCGGTACGCCGGTGGCTTTGGATACGAACGGTACGGTACGGCTGGCGCGTGGGTTTACTTCCAGTACGAAGACCACGCCGTCTTGTACGGCAAACTGTACGTTCATCAAGCCGACCACGCCCAGTGCATATGCCATGGCTTTGGTTTGACGGCGGATTTCGTCTTGAATTTCTTCGTCCAATGAGTATGGAGGCAATGAACAGCCGGAGTCGCCGGAGTGGATACCTGCTTGTTCGACGTGTTGCATGATGCCGCCGATAACGACGTCTTGGCCGTCTGAAACGCAGTCTACGTCCACTTCGATGGCGTTGTTCAAGAAGAAGTCGAGCAATACTGGGCTGTCTTCGGAAACTTGTACGGCTTCGCGCATGTATTTTTGCAACTCTTCGGCAGAGTGAACAATCTGCATGGCGCGGCCGCCGAGTACGTAAGAAGGACGGACAACCAACGGATAACCGATTTCTTCGGCTTTAACGAGGGCTTCTTCTTCGTTGTGGGCGATGCGGTTGGGCGGTTGGCGCAAACCTAAGTCGTTCAACACTTTTTGGAAGCGTTCGCGGTCTTCGGCGGCGTCGATGCTGTCGGCAGATGTGCCGATGATGTTCACGCCGTTTGCCACCAAGGCATTGGCCAGCTTGAGCGGGGTTTGGCCGCCGTAATGAACAATCACGCCCCATGGGTTTTCAGTGCGGACGATTTCCAATACGTTTTCCAAGGTCAGCGGCTCAAAGTACAGGCGGTCGCTGGTGTCGAAGTCGGTGGATACAGTTTCAGGGTTGCAGTTGACCATGATGGTTTCAAAACCGGATTCGCGCAGGGCGAGTGCGGCATGAACGCAGCAGTAGTCAAATTCAATACCCTGACCGATACGGTTTGGGCCGCCGCCGAGAATCATTACTTTTTTACGGTCGGAAGGATGGGATTCGCATTCTTCTTCGTAAGTGGAGTAGAGATAGGCGGTTTCGGTGGCAAACTCGGCGGCACACGTGTCGACGCGTTTATAAACCGGATGCAGTTTCAGCGCGTAGCGGTGTTCGCGGACTTCTTTTTCGCTTACGTTCAACAATTGTGCCAAACGTTTGTCAGAGAAGCCTTTGCGTTTCAGACGGCGTAAAGCGGCATAATCCAAGTCTTGCAACTGGCCGTCTGAAACCGATTTTTCTTCTTTCACCAAGTCTTCGATTTGCGCCAAGAACCAAGGATCGATGGCGCAGATTTCGTGGATTTCTTCCAGTGTGAAGCCTGCGCGGAACGCGTCTGCCACAAACAGCATACGCTCAGGGCCCGGGTTGGCCAGTTCGCGGCGGATTTCCGCTTTGTCTTCGCTGCGAGGGTTGAAGCCGCACAAGCCTGTTTCCAAGCCGCGCAGGGCTTTTTGGAAACTTTCCTGAATGGTGCGGCCCATCGCCATCACTTCGCCCACCGATTTCATTTGCGTGGTCAGGCGGTCGTCTGCGGCGGGGAATTTTTCAAACGCGAAACGCGGGATTTTGGTCACGACATAGTCGATGGAAGGCTCAAACGACGCAGGCGTGCGGCCGCCGGTGATGTCGTTGCGCAACTCGTCCAGCGTAAAACCGACCGCCAGTTTCGCCGCCACCTTCGCAATCGGGAAGCCCGTCGCTTTGGAAGCCAGCGCGGACGAACGGCTCACGCGCGGGTTCATCTCAATCACAATCATCTCGCCGTTTTCAGGGTTCACCGCAAACTGAACGTTTGAGCCGCCCGTGTCCACGCCGATTTCGCGCAATACTGCCAGCGAAGCGTTACGCATGATTTGGTATTCTTTGTCGGTCAATGTTTGTGCAGGCGCAACAGTGATGGAGTCGCCGGTATGCACGCCCATCGGGTCGAAGTTTTCAATCGAGCAGATAATGATACAGTTGTCGTTTTTATCACGTACAACCTCCATCTCGTACTCTTTCCAGCCGAGAACAGACTGCTCAATCAGCAATTCATGCGTAGGCGAAGCATCAAAACCGCGTTCGCAAATTGCCAAAAACTCGTCTTTATTGTAGGCAATGCCGCCGCCCGAACCACCCATGGTGAAAGAAGGACGAATCAGGGTAGGGAAGCCGACCTGTTCTTGCGCTGCCAAAGCTTCGTTCATCGTGTGGCAGACAAAAGATTTCGGGCAGGAGAGGCCGATTTTCTCCATCGCTTCCTTAAAGCGGCCGCGGTCTTCCGCCTTGTCGATCGCGTCTTCCGTTGCGCCGATTAACTCGACATTGTATTTCGCCAACACGCCGTTGCGCGCCAAATCCAGCGCACAGTTCAGCGCAGTCTGGCCGCCCATCGTGGGCAGAATCGCGTCGGGCCGCTCTTTGGCGATAATCTTCTCCACCGTCTGCCACATAATCGGCTCGATGTAGGTAACATCCGCCATTTCAGGGTCGGTCATAATCGTGGCGGGGTTGGAATTCACCAGAATGACTTTATAGCCTTCTTCACGCAAAGCCTTGCAGGCCTGTGCGCCCGAATAGTCAAATTCGCAGGCTTGACCGATAACGATAGGGCCGGCGCCGATGATAAGGATGGATTTTAGGTCGGTACGTTTGGGCATGGTGTTTTACCTTAGAGATTTCAGGTTATTTAAAACTATATTTAACGGGATTGCTGGCACCCCGTTTACGATATTCTTCAGGCAGCCTTTTACGTTGGTATTTTTGGCGGACTTCATCATTTTTAGAAAGTGATTCGCCGTGAAAACCAAAACGTCCTACTATGGTTTCATTAAGCTCAGGAAAATTTTCCTTAGTAGCTGGCAGCCATTCATGCGCTTGTAAAACATCCACAATTAAGCCTTTTTCAACCGCCAAGATGTAATGCGCACGTTTTGCCCGCTCAACATCAAGCCGCCAGGCTAGGCGAACAGCATCATAAGCCGATTTTTCTTTATCTAAAGAACGATTAATATTAATAATCAATAGATTATGATCGCTGTCAAATTGTGCAACAGGTGCATCGTATTTATCTTGTATTTCAGATACATGCATCGAACCAAATTCACTATTGCCATGTCCGCTTTGTTCATTTGATAGCCCCGGATAGGCATCTATTAAAGCAGCTTCTACTTCAAAAGCGGTTTTCTCATTCATGCCATGTCGATGAATGACATGGATAACTTCCAATTTGGCTTTTTGGATAGCGCGAATCCTACTATATTTTAAATTCAGTTCATCTTCGCCATCTTCCGCTATTTTCAAACATTGTTTCAAATGTTCAAAAACCCGGTTGTCTTTGCCTTTGCCTACATAAAAAGTTTCACCATTTCTTGGGTCAATTAAGCGGTAAACGTAATATGCAAGGGCTTTGCAAACTTCAGATGAAAACTTGTCCATATTCTTTTTTCCTCAAATGTATTTAGATAGCAAGCTATTAGCTTGTATGCAGGGTGCGTGCGATACGCACGCGTTCTCCATTTTCCCTGCACTTTAACCCATCGCGTGCGTGCCTTGCGGTACATATTAAAGGCCGTCTGAAAAAACGCTCGCGGGGTTTGTTCCATCTGCCTTGCGATAAAAAACTACCTGAAAAATTCCTGCTATTGATATTTTGGCCACTTTTTTCAGACGACCGTTTGCGTTTTTATTTTGCACAGGCCGTCTGAAAACTTCCTTAAAAACTAGTGATAAATGTAATCAAACCCAAAATAATGCCTGGGGCGTTTGCCAGTATGATGGGGTAGTCGCGTTTTTCTTTCAAAAAGCCGTAGGCAAACCATAATGTGCAGTTGATGGCGGCGACGAGGGGTTGCAACGGCGAGCCGGGGTTGCCGGCAAGGTTGTTTTGGATTTGCGGGATATAAGAAACGTACATACCGACGCCGGCCAGGGTGGCGGTGACGGAAAGAATGTGCATTTGTTTTTCAGTCATTGGTTTTCCTTTCTGATTAGACGATTGGGTTTTCAGGCTGTACAGATGTTGAGAGGGGGCTGAATTTATATTTTTGAAGTTTGGTTTTCAGACGGCCTGTTGTCGAGTTGAGTGTGGCCGTCTGAAAAAATCAGCTTTATTGTTTTGCTGCTTTGATATTGTCAATGAATTTGTCGAATAGATAGCCGACGTCTTGCGGGCCCGGGCTGGCTTCGGGGTGGCCTTGGAAGCAGAATACAGGTTTGTCTGTCAGTTCGATGCCTTGCAAGGTGTTGTCGAACAAGGATTTGTGGGTAATGCGTGCGTTGGTGGGCAGAGTGTCGGCATCGACGGCGAAACCGTGGTTTTGGCTGGTGATGACGACTTTGCCGCTGTCTAAATCTTGTACAGGGTGGTTGGCACCGTGATGGCTGAAGCGCATTTTCAGGGTTTTGGCGCCGATGGCGAGGCTGATCAGTTGGTGTCCTAAGCAAATGCCGAAAATCGGTTTGCCGCTTTCCATCAGTTTTTGTACGGCTTTGATGGCGTAGCCGCAAGGCTCGGGGTCGCCGGGGCCGTTGGATAGGAATACGCCGTCAGGATTGAGTGCCAAGACGTCTTCCGCGCTGGTTTGTGCGGGAACGACGGTCAGGCGGCAGCCGCGTGAGGCGAGCATGCGCAGGATGTTGGTTTTGACACCGAAATCGTAGGCGACGACGTGGTAAGGCTGTTCGGAAGGTGTAACGAAACCTTTGCCCAATTCCCATTCGCCTTCGGTCCATTCGTAAGTTTCTGTGCAGGAAACTTCTTTTGCCAAGTCTTTGCCGACCATGCTGCCGAATGCGGCAATCAGTTCTTGTGCTTTTTCAACCGTAGCGTCCGCACCGGTCAAGATTGCACCGCCTTGCGCGCCTTTTTCACGCAACAGGGTGGTCAGGCGGCGGGTATCGATATCGGCGATGGCGACGGTTTTGTTGCGTACCAAATAGTCGTGCAGGCTTTCGGATGCGCGGAAGTTGCTGTGCAAGAGCGGCAAGTCGCGGATAATCAAACCGGCGACGTAAACGCAGCGGCTTTCTTCATCTTCGGCGTTGGTACCGGTGTTGCCGATGTGTGGATAGGTAAGGGTAACGATTTGTTTGCAGTAGGAAGGGTCGGTCAGGATTTCCTGATAGCCGGTCATGGAAGTGTTGAACACGACTTCGCCGGAAGTCGAACCTTCGTAACCGATTGATGTGCCGTGAAATACGCTGCCGTCAGCGAGAACGAGAAGAGCCGGAGTGGTCATGATGGAATCCTGTTTGCCTGATGATGGTCGGTTCGAAAAAAAATGGGTCAGGCCGTCTGAAAAATAAAAATTGTTTACAAAAAAGACAGCCTTCGGAAATCTCGGCTAAAAAAAAACACGCTCCGCAGCTTTGATTTTGCTGTGTAACGTGCTTTTTCAGACATAGCGGTCTATGCCGTAGAAGCAGTGTATTTTAAGTCAAAGTAATAGGAATTTCAAGTGTAGAGCAAATAATCGATAATTTAAAAACGTTTTATCTTTACGGTACAGTCCCTTGCTTTTGGAATGCTTGATGAATAAGGTTGAACTAAATATTCAGTCAGGCCGTCTGAAAACTGAGCAGGCAGATTGTTTCATTTTTGTTGTGTTTGAAATGCACGCTTAGGGAAATTCAGCTGAATCAAACATGAAACAGGCTGTTTATGCTAAAATCGTAGCCCCATAAAAAATAAAAACAACGTCATTTTTAACTGAGATTATCCGATGAAAAAAGAACACATTATGCAAAACCCTCCATCAGGCCGCCATCGCCTCATTCATGCAAGCATCGCTTCCGCTTTAGCCCTCATTAGCTTTTCCGTTCAGGCAAATACCCAGCAATATAAAGAAAAGAATGGTTTTGCCGAAATTCCGTTTTATCTGAAAAACGTAAACGAGCCTATTGGCCAGCCCAAAGTCAAGCATAATATTATGTTTTTGATTGATGACTCGGGCAGTATGTTGGCTGACGCAGAGGGTAAATATTATGTAGATAATGGGAATGAAGAAATCAATGCGAATAGAAAAATCAATATTGCAAAATCGGCATTAAAGAAGATTTTGGAGCGGTATAAAGATCAGTTTAACTGGGGCTTGCAGACTTTACATAATAATCCTCGGTATTGGAAATGGGATGAGGAAAAAAGGAAAAAGGATAATGCTCTTTACGCATATGTAAAACTGTCTAAACCCGACGATACCAAAGGCGATATGAAGGATACTGAAGGCTTTACGGATGGTTCTGCCGATCGGAACTGGGAATATGTCAGTAAAAAGGTAGACGAGATGTTGGCTTACCAAGCTACGCCGACAACGCGCCGTTATTATGAAGTTGTCAAAAATTTCGTTATTCCAAATATTAAATACCGTTGTCAAAAATCCTATGTTGTCGTGGTTTCTGATGGCGATGCCAATATGAGTTGTAGCAATCAGGCCTCTGGAGAAGACCCACGTAAATCTCCCAATACTAACTTCAATTATGACCGAAAATATTATTATTCAAACTATTACCGTGCTATTGATCGTAGCTCGGATGAGGTCTATGAATATTTTGGGCCGTCTGAAGTAAAAGCTTATGAAAATAAACATGGGCAAGGTAAGGAATTTTCAGGAATCGGCCTTAAAGGTGAAGTATATTTTGATCTGCCAAATTATGATCCGAGATTGGATACTCCTGAAGGGAAGAAAAAGTTTCAATGCCAATATACTGATTATGCAAAAGATGATGATTCAGGGGATTGGGTGCTTTTAGGTGAAAAGGATGGTAAACGAGAAGTCAAAGGCATTGGCGAAATTATTGTTCCTTATTGGGATAGGAACTATGAGGATGAAAAACGCGGTATGCGTTTCTTCAGCCAGACTTTGGCAGAAAAAGATATTAAACCTGCGATTAAGTCAGAAAATCGTCTAGATGCTGCGATTAAGCCAGAAGATCGTCGAGATGCTGCGGGCAAGAGCTGGGATGGTGATCCAAGCGATCCTAAAGGCGTAGATTATAGCAAGCAATTGGTTCAGACTTTTACCGTGGGCTTTGGTGAGGGAATCTCTCCAGTCGGGAAGAAGTATCTGGAAAAGGGTGCCAGTCGCCCGGAATGGTATTTCAATGCCTCAAAACCTGAAAAGTTGCTTGAGCACTTTAAAACCATTATCGACAATATTGAAACTGACAGCAAAATAATGAAATTTGAAGGGGCAGCTTCAACTGCGCCGGTGACGACCAGTACAGGTATTCCCAATATGGCGGCAACGGTTCATTTGAATACCGGCTCTTGGAGCAGTCAGTTGCGGTTTTATAAATTAAACCGCAATGGTACGCCTATCAATACGACCGAGTTTGACCAGCCATCATTTAATAACCGCCTCACTTTGGTTAATGATGGCAGGAAAACCTATTTCATCGACATCGATAGCGTTGCAGATAATAAGGCTGAAAATTCTGATTTTGGCATTTCAGACGGCAGTGCGAAAGATAAGTTGGAATGGATAAATGCATTGCTGAAATGGACTGGCCGATTAGGTACTGATGAAGCCATTAAAGCGGATGCAGGAGCAAAAGATTATAGCCAGTCTTATCGTATCCGTCCGACTGACCCTAATGATGCAAGTAAAGATGAACGTAATTTGGGCGATATTTTGGACGGTTCTGTTGCAGCTATTGGGGATAAGGATAAAGGCCGTCAAGAGTTTTTGGTCGCCGCTGCCAATGATGGCATGGTACATATTTTCCGTCGTAATGATACGTCAAGCAATCCTTATGACCTGAAACTCAGCTATATCCCGGCAAGCATGGAGCGCGAGGACGAGAAAGGTCAAGCGACAACTTTGGGTAAAGTCCTGAAGGATATTGCTCGTGAGGGCTATGGTTCCACAAAAGGACAACCACACCGCTATATGGTCAATGGTGGTTTTGTTCTCCGTCAAACGCCTGATAAGAAGCAAACCTTTATGTTTGGTGCGATGGGTCAGGGTGGACGCGGTGCGTATGCGTTGAATATTGGTGCAGTGGCTGACAGTGTTCGTAGTAGTAGTTGGAATACGACTGTACCTTTGTTTGAAACTGCAAAAGGCACTGGCAATAAGCTGGGTTATACCATTGGTTCGACACAAATCGGCCGTGTTTCCATCAAGCGCGATACTACTCCGGTTAATCTGGAATCGAATGTGCGTTATGCGGGCTTTTTGGCCAGCGGTTATCGTACTGAAGACCTGAATAGTGAGGATAATGACACGGCTTTATATGTCTATGATATGACAGGGAAAGAGGCAGGGAAAGAGGCAGGGACGAAAAATACTGGCACTAATGTTTCTTTTTCTAAAGAAGCCGGCAAGCTCTTGCGCAGAATTCCTGTTCACAATGGCAAAGGGGGCCTCTCTACCCCCACTTTGGTAGACACCGATTTTGACGGTATTGTCGATATTGCCTATGCAGGCGACCGTTACGGTAATATGTTCCGCTTCGACTTGAGTGGTGAAACACCGTCTGAATGGTCGGCACAAATGATTTTCCAAGGCTCGGGTAATCAACCGATTACGTCTGCGCCTGCGGTCTCCCGTCGCGGTAAAGACAAGTATGTCGTTATTTTTGGTACGGGTAGCGAGATTTATCAGAATGAACTAGAAGGTACCAACGGACAAATCAATGCCGTTTATGGTATTTACGACGATGTGTCTACTGATGAATCTAAAAAAGCGGTTTTGGCAAACAGCAGTGAGTTGGAACAGCAAACCAGAGAAAGTGACGGCGAACACATTTATGTCAGCAATAATAAGGTTGGTGAAGGCAAAAAAGGCTGGAGTCTGACTTTAGGTCCGAATGAACGTGTGACTGTCAAACCGACGATGATTTTGCGTACAGCTGTTCTGACCATCCGTAAGTATGAAACCAAAACAATTCATCCTGATTCTTCCGGTACCGATGTTTGTTTGCCGGACAGTAAGTCCGAACAAACGACTGCGAAAACGATTATTCTGGGCGTAAATGCCGAAAACGGCGGACGTTTAGGCTTGCGTGATGCGCGTATCTCCAGTAAGGATAAGGATCGCACATTTTTCAAACGTGAAAATAATGGTCAGATTTATTACGCCAACGGTATGACTTTTGATGGTGTTATCAATTTTACTTATCTGAATTCCAGCAAAGCCGACGATTCTCCGGTAACTGCCGATGGCGATAGCGGCGGCACGGGTACGGATAAGGAGCTGAACGCTACGCCGAGCGTGCCAAACAATAAATGTTTCGCAACCAAGGGTGATCGCAGTCTCTTGTCTAACCAACTGGTCAGCCTGAAAGTAGAAGGCCGTACATGCGGACTCAAACGTATCAGCTGGCGTGAATTGTTCTTTTAATTTGTAAGGCTTGAATATCGAGGCCGTCTGAATTTTTCAGACGGCCTTTTCTGTTGAGTAGTAGTAATTCAAAAATGTTGGATTGGTGGATAGAAAAGCTTGTTTGAGGGCAAAACAAGCTTTGATCAAATTGAAAGCTTGGATAGAGCTAAACGACAGATTTGGACTATTCTTTTTTTAAATTTCTACCATTTGGCTGATAAGTTAAAAGGCCGTCTGAAAAGTATCTTTTCAGACGGCCTTTGATTTAAAGAGAACGAGTCAAGGAGCGCATTGTTAGATGCTGTTTTTAATGATTTTCCGCAGGGTGGAGAGTTGCCGGCGGCTGACGGGCAACGGGGTCGGAATATCGAGAATTTTAGCGCTCCACGTGGATGCGGATTCATCGTTTTCGTCATCGTCCAGTCGAATCAGACTGTCTAGGGTGTGGCGGAAGACGAGGGCATTGCGGTGGATGCGGATGACTTTATCGCCCAGCAATTCTTCCCAGTAAACCAATGTTTTCGGTAATTCGTAGCTTTGGCCGTCGCCGGTAAACAGATAGACGGTTTTGTGTTCCGCCATCAGGTAACGCGCCTGTTGCCATGGGATTTCAACCATGCGTTCTCGGTTGTACACTTTGAAATGGGTGAAACTGTCTGCTTTTTCGCGGTTTTTCTCGATGATGCGGTCAAGCGCGGTTTGCAGGCGGGTCATTTTGATTGGTTTGAGCAGATAGTCTGCGGCAGCCAGCTCAAACGCGCGCAGGGCGTGTTCTTCGTAGGCTGTAGTGAAGACAATTTCCGGCTGGCGTTTGGCGGTACGCTTAATGCGTTCGACAAACTCGAGACCGTCGATTTCCGGCATGCCGATGTCGGCAAAGACGATATCAACTTCGTGGACGCTCAGCCACTCCAATGCTGGCATGGCATGGTGAAAGACGTTGAGCAGTACGACATTGCACTCTTCCAATAATACACGTAAGCGTTCTGCTGCTAATACTTCGTCTTCTACAATAATGGCACTTGGCATAGCGGTATTCTTTTTGTTGTATCGTGGGAGATCTGCCGCGCTTTGTCGTCCTCAATAACGCGTCAGCCGTATGTTGTTGTAAGCTTGAAATTATCAGTTTGTGACAATTTTAGGAAATTCTTAAAATATACATGATTTTTCGCTTCTTGGGCATGGTTTGGGATGAATCGGAAGATTACTTACATAATTTTATGAAATATTGTAATACCTAGAGTAATTTTGTTGTAATTGCGCTAATTCAGTCCGTGATAATGGACGATTTTGGGATTTTGTCCATTTGCCAGTGTGCGACCGCCCAATCGAGCAATTCTTGCGGACGGTTCACAGCAGGTGCATCGGGTAGGTTGAGATAGGTTAGGACTTGGCGGAGAAGTTGTTCTTTTTGATTCAAATCCAAAGCCGGGGCAAGGGTTTGTTTCGACCATTTTTGCCCTTGGCTGTTGGTCAATAGGGGAAGGTGGGCGTAGGCCGGTGTGGGAACGCCGAGGCATTGTTGCAGATAGATTTGGCGCGGTGTGGAGACGAGCAAGTCCTGACCGCGGACAATATGCGTTATTCCTTGATCGGCATCATCGGCAACCACGGCAAGCTGATATGCCCAATAGCCGTCGGCACGAAGCAGGACGAAATCGCCGATATCGTGTGCCAGATTTTGTGCGTAATATCCGACAATGCCGTCTGAAAAACCGATTACGCGATCGGGAACTTGAATGCGCCATGCCGGCGTTTTGTTTTGCGTGTCGGGTCTTTGCTGAGGATTGCGGCAACGGCCGTTATACACAAATCCGTCTGCGCCATGTGTTGCCACCGCCTGCCAGTCTTTGCGGCTGCAATAGCAGGGATACACCAGCCCGGCTGCTTTGAGGCGGTCGAGGGTGTCTTGATATAGGTCGTAACGGCGGCTTTGATAGGCGATTTCGCCGTCCCACTCAAAGCCGAAAGCTTCAAGCGTGCGCAAAATGTCGGCAGCGGCGCCGGGCATTTCGCGCGGGGGGTCAAGGTCTTCAATGCGGACCAGCCATTTGCCCTGATGAGCGCGCGCGTCGGCATAGGAGGCGACGGCGGTCAGTAGGGAACCGATATGAAGCAGGCCGGTAGGGCTGGGGGCGAAACGTCCTATATACATGGCAGGGTGGTTTTGTAGGGCAGGGGCAGTATGCCTGCGCGGTATTCAAATCGTGATAGAAAAGGGCGTGCCGTACACGCCCGAATTTGGGTTTCAGACGGCCTGAGACTTTTCAAAATGATTTAAGTTTCTCGACCATCCGTTCAATCCGCTTAAGCCAAGGGAGCAAGCAGTTTGGCGAAAGCGTCTTCAAATTGTTTCAAACCGTCTTCCTGTAAACGAGTTGCCAAAGTTTCGACATCAATGCCGAGTTTCGCGGTTTCGGCAAGCTGCGCTTGGGCTTCGTCCACACCTTCGGTCAAAGTGGCTTTGGCGGTGCCGTGGTCGATAAAGGCTTTGAGTGTGGCATCGGGAACGGTGTTGACGGTATGGGCGCCAATCAGGCTGTCAACGTACAACGTGTCAGGATAGGCAGGGTTTTTCACGCCGGTAGATGCCCACAGAAGTTGTACGCGGTTGGCACCTTTTTCGGCAAGCGCGGCAAATTCGCTGCTGCCGAAGTATTGCGCCCAATCTTGATAGGCGGCTTTGGCCAGCGCAATGGCGACTTTGCCTTTGAGTTGGTCGGGCAGGGTGGCGTCCAATGCGGCATCGACACGGGAAATAAAGAAGCTGGCGACAACTTGGATATGGGAAACGTCGTGTCCTGCTTCCAAACGTTTGGCAATGCCGCGTGCGTAGGCCGCATAGGCTTTAAGGGTTTGGGCACGGGAGAAAAGCAGGGTCAGGTTGACGCTGATGCCGTCTGAAACGAGGGTTTCGAGTGCTTCGATGCCTTCGTCGGTTGCCGGTACTTTAATCATGGCATTTTTACGGCCGATAGCGGCATGCAGGCGGCGCGCTTCTTCAACCGTACCTTGCGCGTCTTTGGACAATTCAGGCGAAACTTCGAGGCTGACGAAGCCGGTTTTGCCGCCGGTGGATTCGTGTTCGGCAAGACATACGTCGCAAGCGGCTTGCACATCGGCAACCGCCATGGTTTCGTAGCGTTGTTTCGGGGTCAGGTCTTGCTGTTTGAGCGCGGCTACTTCATCGGCGTACAGGGCGTCTCCGGCAAAGGCTTTTTGGAAAATGGCAGGATTGGAAGTTACGCCACACACACCTTGCTTCAGCATTTCTGCCAATTCGCCGCTTTGTACCAGCGAACGGGAGAGATTGTCCAACCAGATTTGTTGTCCTAATGCTTTAACGTCCGATAAAATAGTCATCTCTGATTCCTTTTACATAATAGGTTTGTTTGCGAAGTGGCGGTAATGCTACGCCGATTCGATGAATTTGAACAGTTTACAGCCGATTAATTTGGGCAAAACAAACCTAAATTCAAGCACGAAAGGTAGCTTTGATGGCGGAAAACACACTTTATCTCGACTGGGCGCGCGATGTATTGGATACGGAAGCCGAAGGTTTGCGTGAAATTGCGGCGGCTTTGGATCATGATTTTGTCCGTGCGGCGGAAGCGTTGTTGCACTGCAAGGGCAGGGTCGTCATTACCGGCATGGGCAAGTCCGGACACATCGGCCGCAAAATGGCGGCAACCATGGCTTCCACCGGCACGCCTGCGTTTTTCGTCCATCCTGCCGAAGCAGCGCACGGCGATTTGGGCATGATTGTCGATAACGATGTCGTGGTTGCCATTTCCAATTCCGGCGAAAGCGATGAAATTGCAGCGATTATTCCGGCGTTGAAACGCAAAAACATCACGCTTATTTGTATCACTGCTCATCCGACTTCGACCATGGCGCGTCATGCCGATATCCATATTACCGCGGCAGTTTCCAAAGAAGCCTGCCCACTCGGTCTGGCGCCGACTTCCAGTACGACTGCCGTAATGGCGTTGGGCGATGCGCTGGCGGTGGTATTGCTGCAGGCGCGCGCGTTTACGCCGGATGATTTTGCTTTAAGCCATCCGGCCGGCAGTTTGGGCAAACGTCTGTTGTTGCGCGTGGCGGATATCATGCACAAAGAAGAAGCCCTGCCTGCCGTTTTGTTGGGCACGCCATTGAAAGAAGCCATTGTCCGCATGAGTGAAAAAGGCTTGGGTATGTTGGCGGTAACCGATGCCGAAGGCCGTCTGAAAGGCGTATTTACCGATGGCGATTTGCGCCGTCTGTTTCAAGAACGCGACAGCTTTGCCGGTTTGAAAGTGGACGACATCATGCACGCTTCGCCGAAAACCATCTCTGCCGACCGCCTTGCCACTGAAGCTTTGAAAGCCATGCAAAGCGGCCATGTGAACGGTTTGCTGGTGGTCGAAGAAAACGGCGTACTGATTGGCGCGCTGAACATGCACGATTTATTGATGGCACGAATTGTCTGAATCGACGGCAAAAACGTTTTCAGACGGCCTTATGCTAGAATAGGCCGTCTGAAATAAGGAAACCTTATGCAAAACCTCTCTTCCGATCTGCAACAACGCGCTTCCGATATCAAACTGCTGATACTGGATGTGGACGGCGTTTTGACCGATGGTCGCATTTTTATCCGCGACAACGGCGAAGAAATCAAATCGTTCCACACTTTGGACGGACACGGTTTGAAAATGCTTCAGGCCAGCGGTGTGCAAACGGCGATTATTACCGGCCGCGATGCATCTTCCGTCGGTATCCGCGTGAAGCAGCTCGGTATCAACTATTACTTCAAAGGCATTCACGACAAACGTGCCGCCTATGCCCAATTACGCGAACAGGCTGGTGTGGAGGAGCATGAGTGCGCCTTTGTCGGCGACGATGTTGTCGATTTGCCCGTGATGGTGCGTTGCGGATTGGCGGTCGCCGTTCCTGAAGCGCATTGGTTTACTTTGCAATACGCCCATTATGTAACCCGACGTTCCGGCGGCGCAGGTGCGGTGCGTGAAGTGTGCGATTTGATTATGCAGGCGCAAGGTACGCTTGAACCTGCTTTGAAAGAGTATGTACGATGAAAATCAGATGGCGTTACGGAATCGCCTTTCCGCTGGTGTTGGCCGTCTCACTCGGCGCATTGGCGGCGTGGCTCGGCCGCATCAGCGAAGTGCAGGTCGAAGAAGTCGTCCTCAATCCGAATGAGCCGCAATATTCGATGAAAGGCATCAACGGCAAACGTTTTGACCAAGAAGGCCGTCTGAAAGAAAACCTGAGCGCGGTTGATGCCGTCCAATATCCCAATAGCGCGGACGTGCATTTGGACAAACCGCATCTTTTGTTTTACCGCGATGGCAGCCTGTTGTACGAAGTCGGCAGCGACAAGGCAGCGTACAATATTCAAAACAAAAAAGTCGTTTTTGAACAGAATGTTGTCTTGAACAAAGCGGCAGATGCCAAGCGTTTGGCCGGCATCGTCAAAACCGAACGTTTGAATGTCGATACCGAAGCGCAATACGCCCATACCGACAGCCCCGTTACTTTCCAATACGGACAGTCTGGCGGTCAGGCAAACGGCATGACTTATGATCACAAAACCGGTTTGCTGAATTTCCCTTCCAAAGTGAAAGCCACAATTTATGATACAAAAAATTTGTAAAACCTTAGCCCTTGTTGCCGTTTTTGCGGCCAGCCCGGCCTTTGCCCTGCAAAGCGACAGCAAGCAGCCGATTCAAATCGAAGCCGACCAAGGCTCGCTTGACCAAAACAACCAAAGCACCACCTTTTCCGGCAACGTCATCATCAAACAAGGCACGCTCAATATCCGTGCCGGCAGCGTGACCGTTTCGCGCAACGACAAAAGCGAGCAGTTGATGAAAGCCACCGGCTCGCCCGTCAAATTCAGCCAAGAGTTGGACGGCGGCAAAGGCGTGGTCAATGGCCAAGCCAATACTGTAACGTATTCTTCCGCCGCTAATTTGGTGACATTGTCCGGCAATGCCAAAGTACAGCGCGGCGGCGATGTGGCCGAAGGTGCGGTCATTACCTACAACACCAAAACCGAGGTTTACACCATCAACGGCAGTGCCAAGTCCGGTGTGAAATCCGCCGCGAAATCCGGCCGCGTCAGCGTGGTCATCCAGCCGTCCAGCACGCAGAAAAACAAATAAGAAAACACACAAAAAGGCCGTCTGAAAAAGGTTCAGACGGCCTGAGGTCAATATCGAAAGTCAACAGAATATGAGCGCAAACAACAGCCGTCTTGTGGTTCAAAACCTGCAAAAAAGTTTCAAAAAACGCCAAGTCGTCAAAAGCTTTTCCCTTGAAATCGAAAGCGGCGAAGTCATCGGCCTGCTCGGCCCCAACGGCGCGGGTAAGACCACCAGCTTTTATATGATTGTCGGACTGATTGCCGCCGATGCAGGCAGCGTGATGTTGGACGGACAAGAGTTGCGCCACCTGCCCATTCACGAACGCGCCCGCCTCGGCGTCGGCTATCTGCCACAGGAAGCCTCGATTTTCCGCAAAATGACCGTGGAACAAAATATCCGCGCCATTTTGGAAATCAGCATAAAGGACAAAAGCCGCATCGATGCCGAACTGGAAAAACTGTTGGCAGATTTGAATATCGAGCGCCTGCGCAACAACCCTGCGCCATCTTTGTCCGGTGGCGAACGCCGCCGTGTCGAAATCGCACGCGTGCTGGCCATGCAGCCGCGTTTCATTTTGTTGGACGAACCTTTTGCCGGCGTTGACCCGATTGCCGTCATCGATATTCAGAAAATCATCGAGTTCCTCAAATCACGCGGTATCGGCGTATTGATTACCGACCACAACGTGCGCGAAACCCTCAGCATCTGCGACCGTGCCTACATCATCAGTGATGGTACGGTATTGGCTTCGGGCAAGCCGGATGATTTGGTCAACAATGAACAAGTCCGTTCGGTTTACTTGGGTGAAAATTTCAAATATTGAATGCATATTTGACGGCAATCGTAAAACCGGTTTCACACGAGGCTCTCATTTCAATTGAGGGTATCTGTAAATATTGAAATAATTACTAAGAATACAAATATAATACGATAACCTAGTTTTTCAGACGGCCCTCCGTATAAAGGCCGTCTGAAAAACTATCCATACACTTCGAAAAAACGCTATGTCTTCACTCGTCCTTAAACTCAAACAGACCCAGCAGCTCAACCAGCGGCTGCAGCAGTCTCTGCGCATCTTGCAGATGTCGGGTCTTGAGCTTGAGCGCGAAGTGGAAGACTGGTTATTAGACAATCCTCTGCTTGAGCGTCCGGAAATCGATGAGTTTGCCGATAGCGGGCTCAATCGTGTCGTCACAATGCCGCGCGCAGGTCAGCAGTTGAGCGGCGACGATGCCGAAGATATTTGGAGTAACATCGCTGAAGAAGAGGATTTCAAACACTATTTGCATGCCCAAGTGTGCGAGCATCCGCTCTCGCAAGTGGAAGCGGCCTATGTTCACGTTTTGATTGATTTTTTGGATGAACAAGGCTACCTCACCGACAGCCTCGAAGAAATCATCGACCACACGCCGTTGGATTGGATGCTGGACGAAGAGGTCCTGCAAAATGCGCTGGATGTATTGCAAACCTTTGAGCCGCCCGGCGTAGCGGCTGCCGATTTGACCGAGTCGCTCATGCTGCAATTAATGCGTTTGCCGGCTTCTCCGGCTAGACAAATGGCCGCGCATTTGGTGCAAAGTTCGCTTCAAGAGTTAGGCAAAAACCGCAAACAAAACGTTCTGCGTTTCCGCAAACTCTATCCCGATACCGACAGCGAAACCATAGAAGCCGCGCTCGATATGATTGCCGAGCTCAATCCCTATCCGGCCTACGGTTTCGCCTCTGCCACGCCTACGCCTTATATTCAGCCTGACGTTTGGGTCAAAGAGGGCAAGGACGGCTGGGAAGTTATCAGCAATGAGGCGGCTTGGCCGAAGCTACAGCTGAATCAGGAGTATTGCGACCTGATGAAATCAGCGGAAGAGGGCGCACCGGAGTGGAAGGAAAAAATCAACGAAGCCAAGCAGCGCATTGATTCTTTGGAACTGCGCAAAAGCACAGTCCTCCGCCTTGCCGAGTATATCGTCAAAAATCAGGAAGATTTTTTCATCTTCGGAGAAATCGGACTGTCGCCCATGCTGATGAAAGATGCCGCCGCCGAATTGGGTTTGGCAGAAAGTACCATTTCGCGCGCCGCCAATCAGAAATATTTGTCTTGCCCGCGCGGACTGTTTGCGTTACGCTATTTCTTCACACAGGCAGTCAATGCCGACGATGACGGCGCAGGGTTCAGCCAAGGCGCAATCAAAGCCGTATTAAGCCAGCTGATTGAAAGTGAAGACAGCAGCAAACCCTATTCGGACGAGACCCTCGTCAAATTATTAAAACAACGCGGCATTGAAATCGCCAGACGTACAGTTGCTAAATATAGAGAATCATTAGACATACCACCGGCACACAAACGAAAATTTACCGAGTAGATATATTCCGATCCGTTTTGACGGACTAATCAACCGAAGGAGCTGTATCATGAATCTGAAAATCACCGGTCTGAATTTTGATGTTACCGAAGCCATCAAAAACTATGTTTCCGATAAGTTGGCACGAATCAATCGCCATGCTGACAACATCATCTCTGTGACCATTACGCTCTCGGTAGAAAAAGTCAATCAAAAAGCCGAAGCCGATGTGCATTTGGCAGGCAAAGATTTGCACGTTGAAGCGATTGAACAGGATATGTACGCCGCGATTGATGTTTTGATGGATAAGCTTGACCGCGCTGTTTTGAAACATAAAGAAAAAAGCGGTGATGTCCGCAGTACTGTCAAACCTGCTGCCGAATAAAGTTTTTGTATGATAAAGGCCGTCTGAACATTCAGACGGCCTTTTGTTTTACTAGATGTTTTAGACTGGCAATCTAGTTACTCACTTTTTCGCCATTCCATGGTGCCACTTTAAACAGCAGCAACATGCCCGGTACGCCCAAAGCGAAACACAGCCAGTAGAAATTGAAGTAACCCATCGCTTCAATCAGATAACCTGCCGAAGCATTGATAAATGTACGTGGAACGGCTGACAGGCTGGTAAAGAGGGCCAATTGTGTGGCCGTAAATGCAGGATTGGTTTCACGAGCCATATAGGCAACAAACGCCGCTGTACCCAGACCTACGCCCGCTGCTTCTGCACCAATCACGGCCGCAAGCATCATTTGCTCTGTCAGTGTGATGGTTTCAAACTTGCCAAAATTTGCCAACCAGGCAAAGCCTAGAATAGTAACCCATTGCGCCACGCCGAAAATCCACAAAGCTCTATTGATACCGAGCTTTATCATCCAAATACCGCCTACAATACCGGCAATGACAGCAGGCCATAAACCGGCATTTTTGGCAATGAGGCCGATGTCGGTTTTGCTGAAGCCCATGTCCAGATAAAAAGGTGTAGCCAAAGAAGTGGCCATGCTGTCGCCCAGTTTGTAGAGAAAGATAAACAGCAATACCAATATGGCCTGTTTGATTCCTTTGCGGGAGAAGAACTCACTGAAAGGGTCAGAGACTGTTTGGGCAAATGTACGCGACACAGATGGTGGAATGTCAGGCTCTTTGGCTAAAAACAGGGTCATCAGCAGACCGGGCAGCATAAATAGTGCAGTAATGATGAATACGTTGTGCCAAGGCATCAAGTCGGCCAAGATTAAGCTGAGCGAGCCGGGTACCAAAGCGGCGATACGGTAGGCATTGACGTGGATAGAGTTGCCTAAGCCTAATTCTTCATCTGACAAAATTTCGCGGCGAAATGCATCCAATACAATATCTTGGCTGGCAGAAAAAAAGGCGACCACCAATGATAAGCCCATAATTACATATAAATGCTGAGCAGGATTTAGGAAGGCGTAAACGAGCAAGGTCAGCAGCAAACCAATTTGCGTAACCAGCATCCAACCGCGTCGCCGTCCTAAAAAAGGTAATCTGACCAAATCAATGACGGGAGACCAGATAAATTTCCAAGTGAAAGGCAGTCCGATAAGTGCCATCAGGCCGATGGTTTTCAAATCAACATGTTCGCTGCGCAACCATGCCGGAATCAGGTTGATCAGAAAATAAAGCGGCAGCCCCGAAGTGAAGCCTGTAAAGATACAAATCAGCATTTTGCGCGAAAAAATCTTGCGCCAAGTGCTGGTTTGGGGTGCGTTGGTCATAGTGGAATCAATAAAAAAGAAAAGGGATATTGTAGCAAAGATGGGGGATATGGCGAATGAACTTCTGCTATCTTTATTGAATAATAAAAGGCCGTCTGAAACTTTGACAAATTAAGTTTCAGACGGCCTTTTGTTGGAACAAGCCGATAGGTTTTTGAAATGTCCGTAAGACAGGCAGATATGTTTGTTTTACGGATATTTTATTTTCAGACGGCCTTCGATGCTGCGTTGCAGTTGCGGTAGAAGGCAATCAGACCGTTGGTGGAGCTGTCGTGTGCCGGCGTACCGCGTTCAAGTTCGGGTTCGATGGTTTTTGCCAGCTCTTTACCGTATTCCACACCCCATTGGTCGAAGGGGTTGATACGCCAAATTACGCCTTGAACGAAGGTGCGGTGTTCGTAGGCTGCCATCAGCATGCCGAGGTTGAAAGGCGTCAGGCTGTCGATGAGCAGGCTGTTGCTCGGGCGGTTGCCGGGGAACTCTTTCTGCGGCGCAAGTCGGTCGCGTTCATCTTGGGGCAGTGCGGCTAATTCGACTTGTACTTCGTCTAAGGTCTTGCCTTTCATCAGCGCTTCGGCTTGGGCAAAGGCGTTGGCAACGGTAAAGCGGTGTTGGCGGTGGTTGCCGTAGATTGTGGTCATGGGGACGATGAAATCGACGGGAATCAGACGCGTACCTTGGTGCAGAAGCTGGAAGTAGGCATGTTGGCAGTTGACACCTTCATCACCAAAGACAATGCCGCCGGTGGTGCAGGAAACGGGTTGGCCGTCTGAAGTACGCTGTTTGCCGAGGCTTTCCATATCGAGCTGGTTGAGCCACGGGGTAAAGAGGCGCATGTTGTGGCTGTATGGGACAACGGTTTGGCCGTCTGAATGTTGGAAGTTGTTGTACCAAACGTTGATGAGTGCCATCAGGACGGGAATATTGCGGCGGAATGGCGTTTCGAAGAAATGGGTATCCATCGCGTGTGCGCCGGCCAGCATTTTGCGGAATGCTTTTTCGCCGACGGCAACCATCAGCGGCAGGCCGATAGGCGACCAGATGGAATAGCGGCCGCCGACCCAGTCGGACATGGCGAAGACTTTGTCGGGGGAGATACCGAAGTTTTGGGCTGCGGCCACATCGGCGGAAATGGCGCAGAAGTGGCGGTAGATGCCGGAATCGGGCAAACCTGCATCGCGATACCAAGTGCGCGCGGCGTAGGCATTGAGCAGGGTTTCCGGTGTGCGGAATGATTTGCTGGCAATACTGAATACGGTGGTTTCGGGATTGAGGCCGAGAAGGGTTTGGGTCAGGTCGGCATCATCGGAGTTGCTGACAAAGTGGACGCGGATGTTTTGCCAATAGGGTTGCAGCGCCTGTGTGGCCATACGCGGGCCTAAATCGGAGCCGCCGATACCGATGTGAACCAGGTCGGTAATCGGTTTGCCGGTAATGCCTGCGTGGGTGCCGTCTAGGAGTTGGCGTGCGAATTCGAGGGTGCGGTTGAGTTCATGATGAACATTGGGCACGATGTTTTCGCCGTCAACGTAAACAGGTTTGGCATTGGCAGGCAGGCGCAGAGCAGTGTGGAGAACGGCGCGGTGTTCGCTGGTGTTGATTTTTTCACCGCTGCTCATGGCCTGCATATATTGTGGCAAATCGGCCGCTTCGGCCAGTTGGCACAATAAATCAAGGGTGTTTTCATCTAGGCGGTTTTTGCTGTAATCAAATAACAAACCGTGCAGAATTTCGTGCATATTGTTGAAACGTTCAGTATCTGCGGCGAAGCGTTCGCGCAGGGTAACGTGTTGAGTATCGGCATGATGGGCTTCCAAGGCCTGCCATGCGTCTGAGTATGCGGACATCTCGTTTCCTTAGTATGTAACGGTAAAATAAGCAGGATAGATATGTATTTCCTGCTTTTTTGTAGTGGCTTGTAGTTTAACAAATTTGGACAACTTTTGGGAGATGGTAGGGTCGGTTTTGTTTAAGAAATGTATGCAAAATGCAATAGAAACGGTTGATTATCATCAAGTTTCTGTAAAAAAGGGGGTATGACACCGATGTCTGCTGTGTTATCCTATGTAACATTATTGAAATCCTGTCGGGGCGGGTTCGTAAGATGGCTACAATTTATGATGTCGCTGCTTATGCTGGGGTATCTCCCAAGACGGTCAGCCGGGTGATTAACGGCGATGCGCCGGTCAGTGATAAAACCCGTTCCAAAGTAGAAACAGCGATTGCTGCTTTGGGCTATATCCCGTCTTCTGCGGCTCGGATTATGCGCTCACACCGTTCCGGATTGGTCGGTCTGATTACTGGCGCGATTTCTCGGACAGGTGAAAATACGGGCGGACACGGCATACCGGATATGTTCTTGATTAAGGGCATTCAGCAGCAGATTCGCGCACAAGGCAAGATTTTGATGATTGCCGACATCGACAATAAGCCGGGCCAGCCCGGTCAGATGGAGCCGCTGATCCGTACCTTTATGGAGCATCGTGCCGAGGGGATTTTATATGTGGCAGGTTTCCATCAGGAAGTATTGCTGCCGGAAGTGCCCAACCGGTGCCCGATGGTGTTGGTCAACTGCTTTGATTCGGCGGGTACGCCTGCGGTTTTGCCGGACGACGAAGCAGGGCAGTATGGCTTGGTGCGCCGGATTATCCAAAGCGGACACAAACGGATTGCTTATGTGACTTTGCAGCCGGGCGTGGAAGCGACGAGATTGAGATTGGCCGGATACCGCCGTGCTTTGGCTGATGCGGATATTGTCTTCGATCCTGATTTGGTGCAAACTGGTTATCCTGACTTCAGCAACGACAGCGGGTCTTTGATTTCGGCTATTTTGAAGCTGCTGTCTTTGCCGCTTCCGCCGACGGTAATTTGTTGCGGTAACGATGAAATGGCAGTGCGCGTGTACGGGATTTTGAGGACGCGCGGCGTGCGGGTTCCCGAGCAAGTTTCGGTTGCCGGATATGATAACCACAGCGCGATTGCGGAGACGCTGTTTCCGCCGTTGACCAGTACAGAATTGCCGTATCTGCGCATGGGCGCGATGGCGGCTGATTTGCTGTTTCAACACATTGAACACCAGGCCGGTGTGGTTCAGCCAGTCAAGGTCGTTGGGGAAACCATCTGGCGTCAGTCTGTGATTAATAAATAGTTTCAGACGGCCTGAAAATAATAAGCTTTAAACAACACAAACACACATCAAAATAAGATTATGTAAACGGTCAAAATAAAGGCCGTCTGAAAACGGAGTTGCCTCAGTAAAAAGGGCAGCCCAAATATAATAAAAGCGTCATACCGCTGAAATTGGAGTTTGTTGTTTCCATAGTTTATTACCCAGGAGTAGCCTTCCTATGAAAATCTCCCCACAAGTGGCGATGACACTTCGCCAGATTATGCTGATGAACTTCGGTTTCTTCGGTATTCAATATAGCTTCGGGTTGCAGCAAACTGCGATTAACCCGATTTTCAACTTTCTTAATCCAGATCCCAGCATATTGCCTTACCTTAATATGGCCGGCCCGGTTACTGGCTTAATCGTACAACCTATTATTGGTGCAATGAGCGACCGAACATGGGTACCGGGATTGGGGCGCCGCCGCCCGTATTTCTTAATTGGTGCGATCGGTTGCAGTTTATGCTTATTCTTGTATCCGCACGTTACCGCCTTATGGATGGCTGTATTGCTGCTGTGGCTCTTGGACATCAGTAACAACACCGCAATGGAACCTTTCCGTGCCTTTATTGCCGATACGGTTCCTGAGAATCAGCAATCCACCGGTTTCTTGATGCAGTCTGTGTTTACCGGTTTGGGTATTACCCTTGCTAACATTTCTCTTTATCTCCTTAAACAAGTTGGTTGGTTGAACCAAACTTCTGAAGTGGGTATTCCGTATTGGGTATTCGGCTCATTCTATATTGGTGCGGTTTGCTCTATTGGTTCTGTCCTAGTAACTGTATTAACTACTCCTGAACGTGAACCTTCACCTCAAGAAATGGCAGCAATTAAAGCTCAGCCAAGAGGTCCTGTTCATGCTGTCAAAGAGATCTTTAGTGCCATCAAAGAAATGCCCAAACCTTTGTGGCAGCTTGCTTCAGTTTATCTTTTCCAATGGTATGCACTTTTTATTTATTGGCAATATATTTCACACAGTCTTGTTAAATCTGTTTGGGATTCCACCTCTGCTGATAAGGTTGCTTATCAGGAGGCTGTTGCATGGACCGGTTTGGTAAACGGTTTCTATAATGTTGTAACCTTTATCTCTGCTTTTGGCTTGATGTGGATGGCACGCAAATATGCCGCCAAATATGTTCATGCCTTTGCCGTAACCCTTGCTGCGCTGGCCTTGCTTAGCATTCCGCACATCGGTAATAAATACTTAATGTTTGTCCCAATGATTGGTTTTGGTGTAGGTTGGGCAAGTATGATGGGTGTACCGTTTATGATTGTGGTAAATTCTATCCCGAAAGAGCGTTACGGTGTGTATATGGGCATCGTCAACATGATGATCGTTATTCCGATGTTTATTCAAACTCTTACTTTTAGTAAGGTTTATGAGAAGTTGCTTGGCGCAGACCCTGCCAACGCGATGACGTTTGCCGGTGTTTTCCTCGCCATCGCCGCCGCGTTGACCTTGACCATTAAAACTGCGGCCAAACCGGCTACTGCAGAATAACGAAGTTTTGATTTAAAACCAAAATGAAAAGGCCGTCTGAAACATGAAATGGTTTCAGACGGCCTTTTTGGCAGAAACGGATTCCATTTGCAGACCTGATTCGGTAAGCCTTATTGTCGCTATTCGGTAAGCCTTATTGTCGCTGCGCTACCGTTCATCACTCAAATTGGCTATGACTACCGATTTTGCTTTACAATATCCTCCTTTAATTTATTTCGTTTTACCATCCTGATGACAGAACACATTTCCGCTCCAAGCCCATCTCCTATCGGCGAAGACTACCTGCTGTTAGGTCAATACGCCGAACGCGCCTATCTCGAATACGCCATGAGCGTGGTCAAAGGCCGCGCGCTGCCTGAAGTTTCAGACGGCCAAAAGCCTGTACAACGGCGTATTTTGTTTGCCATGCGCGATATGGGTTTGACGGCGGGGGCGAAGCCGGTGAAATCGGCGCGCGTGGTCGGCGAAATTTTGGGTAAATACCACCCGCACGGCGACAGTTCCGCCTATGAAGCGATGGTGCGAATGGCGCAGGATTTTACCTTGCGCTATCCCTTAATCGACGGCATCGGCAACTTCGGTTCGCGCGACGGCGACGGAGCGGCGGCGATGCGTTACACCGAAGCGCGACTGACGCCGATTGCGGAATTGCTGTTGTCCGAAATCAATCAGGGGACGGTAGATTTTGTGCCGAACTACGACGGCGCGTTTGACGAGCCGCTGCACCTGCCCGCCCGTTTGCCTATGGTGTTGCTCAACGGCGCGTCGGGCATTGCGGTGGGCATGGCGACCGAAATTCCGTCGCACAATTTGAACGAAGTCACGCAGGCGGCGATTGCGCTGTTAAAAAAACCGTCGCTGGAAACCGCCGACCTGATGCAATATATCCCTGCGCCCGACTTTGCCGGCGGCGGTCAAATCATTACGCCGGCGGATGAATTGCGCCGGATTTACGAAACCGGTAAAGGCAGTGTGCGCGTGCGTGCACGTTACGAAATCGAGAAGCTGGCGCGCGGGCAATGGCGCGTGATTGTGACCGAGCTGCCGCCGAACGCCAACTCCGCCAAAATCCTTGCCGAAATTGAAGAGCAGACCAACCCGAAACCGAAAGCGGGTAAAAAGCAGCTGAACCAAGACCAGCTCAACACCAAAAAGCTGATGCTGGATTTAATCGACCGCGTGCGCGACGAGTCAGATGGCGAACATCCCGTGCGACTGGTGTTCGAGCCGAAATCCAGCCGCATCGATACGGATACCTTCATCAACACGCTGATGGCGCAAACTTCGCTGGAAGGCAATGTGTCCATGAACTTGGTGATGATGGGTTTGGACAACCGCCCTGCGCAGAAAAATCTGAAAACGATTTTGCAGGAATGGCTGGATTTCCGCGTCGTGACCGTAACACGCCGTCTGAAATTCCGTTTGAACCAAGTGGAAAAACGGCTGCACATCCTTGAAGGCCGTCTGAAAGTCTTTCTGCACATTGACGAAGTGATTAAAGTCATCCGCGAGTCAGACGACCCGAAAACCGATTTGATGGCAGCGTTCGGGCTGACCGAAATCCAAGCCGAAGACATTTTGGAAATCCGCCTGCGCCAGTTGGCGCGTTTGGAAGGTTTCAAACTCGAAAAAGAATTGAACGAGTTGCGCGAAGAACAAGGACGTCTGAATATCCTTTTGGGCAACGAAAACGAAAAACGCAAGCTGATTATCAAAGAGATGCAGGCGGACATGAAGCAGTTCGGCGACGCACGCCGCACACTGGTGGAAGAGGCTGGACGCGCCGTGTTGACGCAAACCACCGCCGACGAACCCATCACGCTGATTTTGTCGGAAAAAGGCTGGATACGCAGCCGCGCCGGACACAACCTTGATTTGAGCCAAACCGCGTTCAAAGAAGGCGACCGCCTCAAACAAACCCTCGAAGGCCGCACTGTTTTACCCGTCGTCATCCTGGATTCATTGGGCAGAACCTACACGCTCGATGCCGCCGAAATCCCCGGCGGACGCGGCGACGGCGTGCCGGTTTCATCCTTAATCGAGCTGCAAAACGGTGCAAAACCCGTCGCCATGCTCACCGGTCAGCCCGAACAGCATTACTTGCTTTCAGGCAGCGGCGGCTACGGTTTTATCACCAAGTTGGCCGATATGGTCGGGCGAGTGAAAGCGGGTAAAGTGGTCATGACTGTGGACAGCGGCGAAACCGTCCTGCCGCCGGTTGCCGTCTATGCTTCTTCGCTGATCAATCCCGACTGCAAAGTTGTACTGGCCAGCAGCGACCACCGTCTCTTGGCGTTTTCCATTGGAGAGCTCAAAGTCATGCCTAAAGGCCGCGGTTTGCAGCTGATGTCGTTGGCCGATGGTGCATCTTTGGAACACATTATGGTGACGACCTCTCCTGAATTTACCGTTGTATCGGTCGGCCGACGCGGTGCAGAACATCAGGAAAAACTGCGTATTGCCGATATTGACGGCAAACGCGGTAAAAAAGGCAAGGTATTGGAAATATCAGGCCGTCTGAAAAGTTTGTCCTGAAACAAGAACAAATATATCTAAATAAATTAAATTTATACGACATTGCATGATAATAAAAAAAGGTTCATTTATGAACAGAGCCAATCTTCAAGAACTGGGTAATCTGAGGGAGCGGATTCCCGGTGTAATCAACATTGCCCGAATAGCCATCGTCTTACCGCTTTTGGTTTTGCACGCTTTCGGCAGCTACACAGGCGGCAACCTGATTGGCATTTCGTTGCCAGACGTTGAGTTTTATATCTGGGTAACGCTGTATTTCCTCCTGATTATGCTCTCCGTGTTCCGCCCGGGCTGGCAGTGGCAGTCTTTGGATTTGCCCAATGCCAGTGCCGTGGTCGACATCACCATGATGATGGTTTTGGTGTATATCTCCGGCGGTACGGCTTCTGGTTTCGGGATTTTGGTTTTGCCGTTTGTCGCCACGTCGTGTCTGCTCAGTTATGGCCACTATCCTATGCTGTATGCAGGCTATACGGCAATGTTGTTTATTTTGAACCTGTTTTTAGATGGCAGTATGCGTTTCGATTCGTTTAATTGGGACGCGAAATCAATGGTGAATTCTTCGATGCTGATCGGCGCAGGCTATCTGGTGGCGATGCTGACATCGTTTGCCGCCCGTTATCTGGAGCAGGCTACAGAGTCCGCCAGCCGCCATCAACTGGCATACCGCCGGATCAGCGGCTTGAATCATTTGGTTTTGAACCGCGTACAGGAAGCGGTTGTGGTGATTGATGCGACCCAACGCGTGTGGCTGTTTAACAAGCAGGCAAAAATTTATTTCCCCAGCCTGATTATCGATCAGCAGGAAATCGTGTTCGGCGAACTGGTGGCACGTTGGCAGCGCCAACCCGACAAACCTTTTGAAACCGATATCCATATTTTCCAACACGCCATGCACGTCCGTGCCGTTCCGCTGATTCAGGAGCAGACCGAGCTGCTGATGTTGTACGTCCGTTCATTGCGTGAAGTGGCTGCGGAGGCCATGTCCACCAAGCTGACTTCGCTCGGACAGTTGACTGCCAACCTTGCCCACGAAATCCGTAATCCGATGTCCGCCATCCGTCATGCCAGCGATTTGTTGCAAGAGGGCGATGAGGCAGACCCGCTCAAGGCCAAGCTCTACAACATCATCGACAGCAATATCCAACGCATCGACAAGATGTTGGAAGACGTATCCCTGCTTAACAAACGAGACAACATCAGCCGCCAGCCGATTAATCTGATGAAATTCTGGTTGGAGTTTAAGCAGGAATTTACCTTGAATAATCCCGATGCCATCGGCTGTCTGCGCATGAATATGGACGGCAACAACCTGACCGTATTGGTTGACTCCATGCACTTGCAGCAAGTGATGTGGAACTTGTGTAACAATGCTTGGCGACACAGCCGTCAGGACGAAAACGCCATTACCGTTCTTATCCGCTCTAGCGGCAGGATGCATATTTCCATCGTAGTGGCGGACAACGGCAAAGGCGTGCCGCCGGATGTACGAAATCATCTGTTCGAGCCGTTTTACACCACCGAAAAACAAGGCACCGGTTTGGGGCTTTACGTCGCACGCGAGTTGGCACACGCCAATATGGGGCAGCTGCATTATCACCCTGAAATGAACGGGTTTGAACTGATTTTACCGAAGGAGCAAGCGCAGGATGAATAAATTGCAAGAGCCGGTTTTGGTTGTCGATGACGAGGCAGACATCCGCGACCTGATGGAAATGACCCTGATGAAAATGGGTCTGCGCGTCGATACTGCGGCTGGTGTTGAAGAAGCCAAAGACAGGCTAGACAACAACGATTATTCGCTGGTGTTGACCGATATGCGTATGCCCGACGGCTCAGGCCTCGAGGTTGTCCAATACATTGATGAACTGATGCTCGACACGCCCGTCGCCGTGATTACGGCTTTCGGTAATGCCGACCAAGCCGTTGAAGCCTTGAAAGCAGGGGCATTTGATTATCTGCAAAAACCGATTACGCTGTCGCAGTTGCGTTCATTGGTTAAATCGGCAGTATCGGTTTCCGACAATACTGCCGAACCCACGCCGTCTGAAAAAGTCAAATCGCAGCCTGCGCCTGTTTCTGCCGCCCTGTATAAACCCGAACCTCAGCCGGTCAAGCCTGTCGTTACGCCTCCTAAGAGCGTACAGAGTGAATTTAACCGGCCTTTGACTGTTCCGGAAGGGCTCAATTCTTTAAAAGAGCGTTTTTCGGCCGGCAGCATCAATCCTGCTTTGCAACAAGACGCACCTATATTGGAAGGCGAAGACGATATGCCGCGCCTGTTGGGTACTTCGCCGCAAATGGTCGAAGTGCGCCACCTGATTCGCAGATTGGCCCACAGCCTTGTTCCCGTTTATATCTCCGGCGAGTCCGGTACAGGTAAAGAGCAGGCGGCGCGCACGATTCACGAGCTGTCCGACCGCGCCGACAAACCGTTTATTGCTGTCAACTGCGGTGCCATTCCTGAAAATCTGATGGAAAGCGAATTTTTTGGCTACAAAAAAGGCAGCTTTACCGGCGCGGATCAAGACCGTTTAGGTTTTTTCCAACACGCTGACGGCGGTACTTTGTTCCTTGACGAAGTTGCCGATTTGCCGCTTGCCATGCAGGTCAAACTTCTGCGCGCCATTCAAGAAAAAGCCGTGCGCCGTATCGGTGATGCGCGGGAAACCTCTGTGGATGTGCGCATTATTTGTGCGACCCATAAAAACCTCGAAGCTTTGGTTGAAAGCGGTGCATTCCGTCAGGACTTGTATTACCGCCTCAACGTTGTCACCCTGCACATGCCGCCTTTACGTGAAATGCGCGAAGACTTGGGCGCGCTGATTCTGTATCTGCTGTATAAACACCGTCACGGCAATCAAACCTACAAACTCAGCCCGAAAGCCCAAGAAGCCCTGTTGCATTACAGCTACCCCGGCAACTTCCGCGAGTTGGAAAATATCCTCGAACGCGCCGTTGCGCTGACGGTTGGCCAAGTGATACAAGTGGACGACTTGCAGATTCAAAACGCCCCACAAGTTAAGGCTGAACGCAGTGGCTTCTCCTTTGACGATATTGCCGAACCTGACGCGCGTGAAACTACGCTCAATCACAGCCCCATTCCGCCGTTTGATCCGCGTACCATGCAGATACAGGATTACCTCGACCAAGTGGAACGCAGCATCATCGAGCAGGCCTTGCAGCAAACCCGTTACAACCGTACCCAAGCCGCCAAGCTTTTGGGCATCAGCTTCCGCTCTATGCGCTACCGCATGGAACGCTTGGACATCAATTAAAACGTTCAGACGGCCTGAGTTTTCAAGGCCGTCTGAAACATAAGCCTTATGTACAAGATTTATTTTGACGAAACCGCACCCGCCGAACTTCGCAGCCTTGCCGAGCCGTTCGGGCTGACCGTTATCGACCGACAGCCTGAAGAAGGCAGTTTCCTTATTGCTGACGAAAGCGGCATCAGCTTGTGCCGCGCCGGTGAAAAAGGCCGTGTCCGCGTTGATTTTGATGGCGGTACCGCCCATTATCGGCGTACTAAAGGCGGAGGCGAGTTGATTGCCAAAGCCGTCAACCACACTGCGCAACCGACTGTCTGGGACGCTACCGGCGGACTGGGACGCGACAGCTTCGTGCTTGCCTCGTTGGGTTTGAATGTACAAACTTTTGAACAAAATCCTGCTGTCGCCTGTCTACTTTCAGACGGCCTCAACAGGGCAGGGCAAAGTGAAGAGACACGGGAGATTGCCCAGCGAATTACTTTGCATTTCGGCAATGCCGTTGATTTGATGCAGAAATTGGCTACTCAAAACGGCAGGCCCGATGTGGTGTACCTCGACCCGATGTATCCGGAGCGTCGCAAAACCGCCGCTGTGAAAAAAGAAATGGCTTACTTTCACGACTTGGTCGGCTCGGCACAAGACGAAGCCGAGTTATTGGACGCAGCATTGAATACCGCCAAAAAACGCATTGTCGTCAAACGTCCGCGCTTGGGCGAATTTCTCGACGGGCGCAAACCTGCTTATCAATACACAGGCAAAAGCACGCGGTTTGATGTTTACCTTCCGACAAGGCTGTCTGAAGACTAGAAGCAAACTTGCAACATATCAAAAGAAACCGCCGACGTTATCAGCGCGGCGGCAAAGTGTGCTATAAATACCTTTTCCCAAACTTCATTGGAGCAAACTATCATGGAATTAGTATTCATCCGTCACGGACAAAGCGAATGGAACGCGAAAAACCTTTTCACCGGCTGGCGCGACGTTAAGCTGAGCGAGCAAGGTTTGGCAGAAGCTGCAGCAGCAGGTAAAAAGCTGAAAGAGAAGGGCTACGAGTTCGACATCGCCTTTACTTCCGTTCTGACCCGTGCCATCAAAACCTGTAACATCGTTTTGGAAGAATCCGACCAACTGTTTGTTCCACAAATCAAATCATGGCGTTTGAACGAGCGCCACTACGGCCAGCTGCAAGGTATGGATAAAAAACAAACCGCAGAAAAATACGGCGACGAGCAAGTCCACATCTGGCGCCGCAGCTACGACACCCTGCCTCCGCTGCTGGATCCTAAAGACCCTCACTCCGCCCACAACGACCGCCGCTATGCCAACCTGCCTAGCGATGTTGTACCTGATGGTGAAAACCTCAAAGTTACCCTCGAGCGCGTCCTGCCTTTCTGGGAAGACCAAATCGCTCCGGCCATCTTGAGCGGCAAACGTGTATTGGTTGCGGCACACGGCAACTCCCTGCGTGCGTTGGCCAAACACATCGAAGGCATTTCCGACGAAGACATCATGGGCTTGGAAATCCCAACCGGTCAGCCGCTGGTGTACAAATTAGATGAAAACCTGAAAGTGGTTGAGAAATTCTATCTGTAAGGTAAAGGGAAAAAGGACGTGGCGGACACGTCCTTTTTTGTATTTGTCTCTATCGAGGCCGTCTGAAAGCAATTGATGGCGGACGAAATGAAAAAAGGACGCGTAAAGCGTCCTTGATGGAGATTAAACCTGAAAAGTATTACTGGTTTTTCTCGATGATTTCTTTGAGGTGAGGCATAGGGCTGTAACCGCTTTGGCTGCGACCGTTAGGGAAGACCACGGTCGGCGTGCCGTTGAAACCGAATTGTTCGCCCAATGAAGTGGTTTCCGCAACAGGGTTTTCGCAGTTTGCTTTGCCGCTTGGGAGTTTGCCTTTACGCATCCAGTCGATCCATGCCTGAGTCGGATTAGGTTGGCACCACAACAGCTCGGCTTTGCGCGCGGCATCAGGGTGCAGGCTTGGAATCGGCATCATGAAGGTATAAATCGTGATGTCGGTCATTTTTTCAAACTCATGCTCCAAGCGTTTGCAGTACGGGCAGTCCGGATCGGAGAAAACAGCGACTTTCAGTTTGCCGTTGCCGCGAACTTCTTTGATGGCTTTGTCCAAAGGCAGCGAAGCGAAGTCGATTTTGTTCAAATCGGCGGCGCGTTCTTCAGTCATGCTTTGGCGCGTGTTGACGTTGATGAGGTCGCCAACAAGCATATAGTCGCCTTTGGCATCGGTATAGATGATTTGTTTGCCACTGACGACAACTTCATAAATGCCTTGAATCGGTGTTTCACTGACGCTCAAAACTTTCAAATCTTGGGCGGCATAGACTTTTTCCAAACGCGCTTTCAAAGAAGCGGCAACAGATTTGTCGGCAGGCGCTTCCGCTTTGGCAGCTGGCGCAGGCGCGGCGTTGGCGTTGGATACGGCAGGTTGACCGCATGCCAACAAAGGAAGGACGGCAAACGGTGTTAAGATTTTGATTAACTTGGTTTTCATGCGAGAGACTTGCGTATGTTAAAAGTAAGGCATTGTATCAAACCTCCGTCATGTCTGCATTGTACTAAGGCTCAAATTATCGTCTGAAAATAGCTTTCGGCTGTTAAAATACGAAAAAATGATTTGATTGTTTGTATGATTTACCACCGCATCGCTGTGAACGTGCCGCTTTCAGACGGCCTTTTGACTTATTCGCATTCCGAGCCGCTTCCTCTGGGAACGCGGGTGCTTGTGCCTTTTCGCAATAAAACCGTTGTCGGGATTGTGTGGGAAACGGATATTGCGCCCGATATGGATACGGCGCGGATTTTGAGTGTTCAGACGGCCTTTGTAGAAGAAAAGCCGTTGCCTCAAAGCTGGCGTGATTTGTTGGCGTTTACGTCGCGTTATTACCACTATCCGACCGGGCAGGCGGTGTTTGCCGCATTGCCGCAAGGTTTGAAGGAAACGCGCGCGGTAGAAATGCCGCAGCCGCCGTTGTTTTACGCTTTGAACGAAGCGGGTAGGGCGCAAACGCTGCCGCCGGCACGGTTCAACAAAAAAGCGGCTTTGTGGGACGTGCTGCTGTCGGGCGGAATGACGATGGCGGCGTTGAAGCAGGTCAACGCGCAGGCGGCGAAATTAATCGAAGATTGGGCGAAGCAGGGTTGGATTGAAACGACGGAAGCGGCGAAACCCGTTTTAAGGTCGTACCACGGGCAGGCTTCGCACTCTGAATTTGTATTAAACGCCGACCAGCAGAAGGCTTCCGATGAAATTCAGACGGCCTTTGGTAAATTTCAGCCGTTTTTGCTGTACGGCATTACCGGCAGCGGCAAGACCGAGGTGTATTTTGATGCGATGGCGAAAGTGTTGGCGCAGGGGCGGCAGGTGTTGTTTCTGTTGCCCGAAATCAACCTCACGCCGCAGCTTTTAAAGCGGGTGGAAAACCGTTTTGCCGATGTGCCGACCGCGGTGTTGCACAGCCAGATGGCGGCAGGTAGGCGCACGCAGGATTATCTTCGCGCGATGTTGGGACAGGCGAAGCTGGTCATCGGCACGCGGCTGGCAGTGTTCACGCCTTTGCCTGATGTCGGGTTGATTGTGGTCGATGAGGAACACGACGGCTCGTTCAAACAGGACAACGAATTGCGCTACCACGCCCGCGATTTGGCGGTGTGGCGGGCAAAGCAGAGCGGCTGCCCGATCATATTGGGAAGCGCCACGCCCAGCCTAGAGAGTTGGCACAAGGCGCAAAGCGGCGCGTACCGCCTGCTGCAACTGACCGAGCGCGCCCATGCCGCTGCGCAACTGCCGCAAGTAGAAATTCTCAACGTAGGCCGTCTGAAACTCGACAACGGCTTCTCGCCGCAAGCCTTGCAGCTTTTAAAACAGAACTTTGAAGTGGGCGGCATGTCGCTGGTGTACCTCAACCGGCGCGGCTTCGCGCCCGCATTATTTTGCTGCGACTGCGGCCATACCTTCGGCTGCCCGAACTGTTCCGCTAAAATGGTGCTGCACCAACGCGCCCGCCAACTGCGCTGCCACTACTGTGATCACCGCGAACCCATCCCGTTCAAATGCCCCGACTGCGGCAACCAAGATCTGACCGCCGTCGGCCACGGCACGCAGCGCGTCGAAGAAACCCTGCGCGCCTTTCTGCCCAAGGCCGCCGTTGTCCGCGTCGATAGGGACAGCACGGCGCACAAAAACGACTGGGCGGATTTGTACCGCCGCATCGCCGACAATGAAATCGACATTCTGGTCGGCACGCAGATGCTTGCCAAAGGCCATGATTTCGCGCGGCTCAACCTCGTTATCGTGTTAAACGCCGACGGCAGCCTGTATAGCGCGGATTTTCGAGCGCCGGAAAGGCTGTTCGCCGAGCTGATGCAAGTATCCGGCAGGGCGGGGCGTGCTGACAAACCCGGCAAGGTGCTGATACAGACCCAACTGCCCGAACATCCCGTCTTCGCCGCCGTCAAAGCGCAGGATTACGCTGTGTTTGCCGAAAACGAATTGAACGAGCGGCAAATGTTCGCCATGCCGCCTTTTGGTTTTCAGGCGGCTGTCCGTGCCGATGCGCCGCATGTTGCCGATGCGATGGAATTTCTCAACGCCGCCAAAGAAACCCTCACCCCGCTGTTGCCTGAAAGTGTCTCCCAGTTTGGCGCTGCTCCGATGCTGATGGTGCGCCTCGCCGAACGCGAACGTGCGCAAATTTTCCTCGAATCGACATCCCGACAAGATTTGCACCGTGCCGTGAGTTTGTGGGTGCAGGTGTTGCAGCAAAACCGCGATGGTAAAATCAGATGGTCGGTGGACGTTGATGTGCAAGAGGCTTGATTGAAATGATTCAATCAATAAGGAAATAAAAGGCCGTCTGAAAATCTGTTTTCAGACGGCCTTAAGTTTTGAAATCAGTTTAGAAGAATTTTGCAGCGATATAGCCGAGTGCAAGCAGGCTCAAAACGGCGAATACGATAGCCATTGTAAGCAGAAACTGTGTTTTCTTCCTCGCTGCAAGTGCTGCCAGCTCAGGATTTTGGTCTAACTCTTCGCGTAGTTGGGATTCCAACTCGGCACGGATTTTCTTGCGCAGCTTTTTCTCTTCCTGCTCGCGTTCGTATTTGAGCTTGTGGGCAATTTCGGTTTGTTTTTTATGCTCGAAAGAGATTTTTTCCTGCCATTCAATGCGTTTGCGCTGGATGGCCAGCTCATTTTTTTCTGTCAAATCAAAGTGACAGGTTTTGCATTCCTGTGCATCTAGTTCGTCAATAATCGTCATGCAGACGGGGCATTGGATAGGGTCGGGAGTATTGGCTGCCGACATAGTTTCTTCTTCAACCTCTTCCAATTCCATAGACTGACGGACGATCACGTCCAAACCCAAATAGCTGAAGTAATGCTGCGCATTTTCGCGCTCATCTTGGGTACATTTTTCGGCCACAATCGCTTGCGGACGCTCGGCCAAGGCCTGAATCAGGCTCTCGACTTCGTTTTCGGGCAGGTTCTCATACAGGCAGGCGTGGATGAGCTCCCTATCCGTGTTCGGCGGATAGGAAACGTATACGTCGAAAAATTTTTCTTGTTTGCTCATTGATATCCCATGAGTATTTCGACTGCGTCAACCAAATGGGTTTAGCCTAAGGTTTTGTTATTGTGTTTGAGCTGTTTTGGCTTATGATACGAGCCAAAACAGAGGCTGCAGTCTCAGGCAGACCAGGTACGGTTTGCCTTTGTGTCGTTAATCGGCTGGACAATAATTTTTTATTTATATGGAAACATACATGTCCAATGTTATGTCTATTGTAGAGTAAATATTCACGCCCGATATTATTATTATAAAGTAAATCTAAAATTGTTTAAAATAAATTCACACAAAAGGCCGTCTGAAGATACAGACGGCCTGTTTTTTGTGGCAAAAACGGATTGTTTATACGGAGAAGGACGAACCGCAACCGCAAGTTGTCTCTGCATTCGGATTGCGGATGACGAATTGAGAACCTTGCAGGCTTTCGGTGTAGTCGATTTCCGCACCAACCAGATATTGGTAGCTCATCGGGTCAACCAAGAACGTCAGGCCGTTTTTCTGGATTTCAAAATCGTCGTCGTTTTTGATTTCGTCAAAGGTAAAACCGTATTGGAAGCCGGAGCAACCGCCGCCGTTGACGAATACGCGTAATTTCAAATCGGGATTGTTCTCTTCGGCAATCAGGTCGGCAACTTTGGTGCAGCAGCTGTCAGTAAAGATAATAGGGCTTTCGTCTGACATGATGTGATTCCTTTTATATGAATATTTTTACTATTGTCGCGCAAACCGTTAGCCAAGGCAAGTTTGTGCAGACAGGGTCTGCCAGCTTACATGGAGGGCATGGCAGAAATTTCAAGCACCAGTATGTCAGATTTAGATACTTCTGCCAAACCATTCGACACGGCCGATGATGGCAACGTCGTCGGTCGGATTTTTAAAGTCGATTTCAAAAGTAGGGTAGGCTTCGTTGGCAGAAATGACGTTGACGATGCCGCCGGGTATCAATTGCAGGCGTTTGACCAAAAGGTTTTCGTTGAGGCGTAAAACATAGAGGCCGTCGCGCGGCGTGGTTTGTCCGTGATTGATGAGGATGGTGTCGCCATCATTCAGCACGCCTTCCATCGAGTCGCCTTTGACTGAGATAACGGAAAGGTTTTTGATGTCGCGCGTTACATAATTTTCAATCCAATAACGTCGGAACGCCATGGCGAACATGGGCTGTTCGTCGCCGACGAGCTGACCGTGTCCGGCCGCGGCCTGGATGTCGTAACGTGGCACAAAGACAAATTCGTCTATATCGACTGGGTTGCCCAGTGTGTCGGTTGCCGTGGCTTTTGGGGCTTCGGAATCGGGGAAGGGGGAACCTTCGCCTGTCAAAAGCCAGTCTATGCTACAGCCTTTAAGTTGTTTGATTTTTTTTAGCGTTTCTGATTTCGGCAGGCCACCTTCGTTCCAGATACGGCTGAATCCGGCGATAGTCATATCAATGTCGGCGGCGATTTTAGCTTGGCGGGCTTCATCTTTCCATAAGAAAGCCAGGCGGTCTTTAAAGGTATCCATGTTTATGCCTTTATGGAGGTATGTTTTTTATATGGTTTGGACGATTTGAGTGTATTTTACCTTAGTTTTTATAAAATTGTAAGAAAAAAATTACTTCATCTAAGAAAAAGTATTGCATATTCTATTTTTTCTTAGTATTATTCGATTTGTCTTAGATAAATCGATATTTCTAATTTTCTATTCGATTTTTCTTAGTTTAATTTTATTTGGTTTAGTTTTTCTGATTTAGACCTGCTATATGATTATGATGAGAGGTGTGAAATGACTCGTTCGCGTAAAAATACTTTTTGGGTGCTGCTGGCGTTGGTACTGGGTTTTTTTGCTCTGCCTTTCGGATCTTCGGAGGCGCATGAAGCGGACGGTAATCTGACGGCTTCGGAATGCGAACGCTTGGGCAGCTTGAGTTTGGATCAGATGGACGGCAGGCTGCTGGCTTTTGCCAAAGAATGCGATATGGTGGAGGCTACCCACGATTGGGAGCAACAGTACGGCAACTTGAATGAAGAAGAAATGCTTGCCGGCGTGGTGTATGAGTGATGTTTGTGAATGAATCGATAAAGGCCGTCTGAACGATCAAAGTTTCAGACGGCCTTGTGTTTTCAATAAGATGATATTAAGGCATCAATGGAGCATTAGTCAGGCCGGTGGTTTCGGGTAGGCCGAACATAATGTTCATATTCTGCACGGCTTGACCGGCTGCTCCTTTAACCAAGTTGTCGATGACGGAAAGAACAATCCACACATCGTCTTGATCGGGCGCTTTTTGAACGCTGATACGGCAGAGGTTGGCGCCGCGCACGCTGCGGGTTTCAGGTGTCGAGCCTGAAGGCAAAATATCGACAAAAGGACTGTCGCGGTAGTATTCGCGCAGTAAGGCTTCAGGATCGGTATGTTCTTGCAGGTGCAGATATAGGGTAGCGTGCATACCGCGTATCATCGGAACAAGGTGTGGCACGAAAATCAGGCCGTCTGAAACATGGTCTTGCAGTCCGGATAGGGTTTGTCGGATTTCAGGCAGATGGCGGTGGCCGCCGACACCATAGGCTTTGAAGTTGTCGCCTGCTTCGCATAATAGGGCGTGGGTACTGGCTTTGCGGCCTGCACCGGAAACACCGGATTTACAGTCGGCAATCAGAGGCGCGTTGGCTTTCAGACGGCCAGCCTGAAGCAGCGGCAATAAGGGCAGGGAAACGCAGGTAGGGTAGCAGCCCGGATTGGCCACCAACATGGCTTTGGCGATGTCCTCTTTGTAAAGTTCGCATAAGCCGTACACCGCTTGGGAAACGAGTTGCGGCGCGGCATGGGTCATTTTGTACCATTTTTCCCATGTAGGGATGTTGCGGATGCGAAAGTCGGCAGACAGGTCAATCACACGTACGCCTTTTTTCACAAGGGCCGGTGCTTCTTTCATGGCCACGCCGTTGGGTGTGGCAAAGAACACGAGGTCGCAACGGTCAAGCCCGGCATCCTCGGGCGTTTGGAATGCAAGGTCGTAAATGCCGCGCAGGCTGGGGAAGTAGTCGGCAACCGTAATACCGGCTTCGCTTCGGCTGGTGACGGCAGTGACTTCTGCGTTGGGGTGGCTGCTGAGCAGGCGCAACAATTCAACGCCTGTGTAACCGGTTGCACCGACGATACCAATTTTAATTTTTGTGGTCATGGTGTGGCTCCTTTGTAGGGATGACAATGCGTTTGATTATATAGTAATTAATTGCAGTCGGTCAGCGATGCTTGTGCCAAGCTTTGCAAGGGACGGTTAAACAGGCCGTCTGAAATATAGCATGAATAATATTCGAGAGCGGGTTTCAGACGGCCTGAGCGTTTGGAAAACGCAGTTTGCGGTTCGATTTGTCTGTTGATTTGTGGTGGGTGTTTCGTCTTTATCCTATCCATACGAACACAAAATAAAAATGTAAAAAAATGCCCCCGGGTTGGAGGACCGGAGGCAAGTATCCAAGGAATAGCTCTCATCAATAAGAACTAGTTACTTAGTACTATATTCCTTGTTAGAGTTGAAAGCAAGTACTTTGCACATTTTAACATTTAAATAATCTTTTCATTCAAATTCAGGGAACTATCAAACAGGGCTTGAATCTTGGGTTGGTGGCTGATGCCGATGACCAAAGTATCGGGCAAATGTTGCTTGAGGGTCTGCATCAACATCAGGGCGGATTCGTCATCAAGCTGGTTGGTGGCTTCATCTAGGAACAGGATTTGCGGTTTGTGCAGCAGTGCTCGTGCAAGGCTGAGGCGTTGTTGTTCGCCGCCGGAGAGGATGCCGTGCCATTCGCATGAAGTGTCCAAATCGTTCATCAACGTGTGCAGCCTACCCGTGGGGCTGCTTAAGCCGACTTGTTCCAAAACGGTTTGAATCAAATGGTCGTCTTGGCAGGCTGAGTAAGGGTAGCTGACGGTTTGACGCAGGGTATCGGTAGGCAGGTAAGGGCGTTGCGGGAAAAACAGGCGGCTGCCTTCAAGGGAAAAACTGCCGTGATAATACGGCCATAAACCGGCAAGCACGCGAAGCAGCGTGGATTTGCCGATGCCGCTTTTGCCTTTGAGCAATAGCCATTCAGGGGCATGGGCTTCAAGGCTGATGCCGGAGAGCAGGGGGGTGCCGGTTTGGGTGTGGATGGTAAGGTTTTGCAGGACTGCCTTGCCGCGATGATGCGGCAAATCTGTTTGGTGTGACTGAAGGGAGGGGCTTTTTTGTTCTGCTTGTTCCAAGGCCGTCTGAAAACCGGAAAGCCGTTCGATGACTGCCGCCCATTCAATCAGGCGGCGGTATGCGTCAGTAAACCAGCCAAAACTGTCTTGAACGCGTGCAAATGATGTGCGGGTCTGCATCATGTCGCCGAAGGTCATGGTTTTGGCGAGGTACATGGGCAGGGTGGCGAGGATGGGGATGAAGATGCTGATGCGCACATAGGTCGCCCAGAAGGTTTCTTGGCGGAATTCGCAGTTGGTCAGCCGTCGCCAGTTGTCGCGGATGCGTAGATAACATTGTTTCAGACGGCCTGTTTCCGCTTCGCCGCCGTTGTAGAAGGCGATTTGTTCGGCATGGTCGCGTACGCGTAAAAGGGCTGCGCGGTAGTCGGCTTCGCGGTGCTGGCGGTCGATATTGAGGTTTTTCAGTTTGCGGCCGACAAGATGGGCGATGATGGTGCTGAAGATGGAATAAATCAGGGCAACCCAGACAAGATAGCCGTAAACGGTAATGCTGTATCCGCCGATGTTGAAAGTCTGTATGCCGGAGAGCGTCCACAGTACGGCGACGAATGCGCTGAATTTGGCAACGTTGTTGATGAAGGAGCGAAAGAGGCTGATGCTTTTGTCGGCAAGCAGGTAGATGTCTTCAGCGATACGTTGGTCGGGGTTGTCCGGTTCGCCTGTCAGGCGCAGGCGGTAGTGTTTGTGGCCTTCGAGCCAGTTTTTTTGAAATTGATCGGTCAGATGGGTGCGCCAACGGAAGATGAGGCGTTTTTGCAGCCAGTCGGCACAAACGATACAGCCGATAACCATCGCCATATAGCCGAGGTATTCGACAATGAGTGATGGCATGGATGCGCCGTCAAACGCGGCCAGCGCGTCATAGAAGCGTTTGTCCCATGCGGCAATCCAAACGCTGATGGTGATGGAGCAAAGGGTAAAGCCGATGAGGACGGCGAGCATCAGCCATTGGAGGCGGCCGTGTGCCCCTGACCAAAAAGGGTGGGCAAGGTAAAAGAATTTTTTGAGCGTATTCATGATGAATGCTTGTGAATGCGTGCGAATGGCCATCTGAAAGTGAAATTGTACTTTCAGACGGCCTTTTTATCAGCAATAGTTGGTTTATGCTTTTAAAAAATGAGCGGTCAACCCGTGCTTGCTATGCTGCTATTTACATTTTCCACTTCAGGCTGAACACGGCATTGCGCGGTTCGCCGTAGAAGTTGCCGCTGTTGGCGGCACGGCTGTATTGGTTTTCGTAGTAGCGTTTGTCGGTCAGGTTGTTGATTGCCAGTCCCAGTTGCAGGTTTTTGCTCGGACGGTATTGGACGTTGGTATTCCAAATGGTGTAGCCGCCTTGCTTGATGGAGCCGTAGGAATTGGAGGTTTTGCTGCTGCTCTTCAAGCCAAGACCGACCGTCCATTTGCCGTCATCCACCGGCAGGACATAGCTGGTGTAGAGGCGGAACATATGCTTCGGCGTATGGCTGCTGAAGTTGTAGCCTTTTCGGCGCGATTCAACATTGCCGGTAACGCTGCTGCGGTTGGTGCTGCGGTTGAAGGTGTAGCCTGCGTAAACTTGCCAACGGTCGGTCAGGCTGCCGGAGATTTCGGCATCCAAGCCGCGGCTGCTTTGGTTGAGCGGTTCCCAGTAGGCGTGCGGTTTCGCATTAACGCGTTGGTTGTTGTTGTCTTTGTCGGTGCGGTAGAGGGCGACGGAAGTATTCAGACGGCCTTCGTTCCATTCGCCTTTCCAACCGAGTTCGTAGTTGCGACCCATAATCGGCGGCAGTAGGTTGTCGTTGTAGTCGCGGTTCATCGTTTGTTTGAAGATGGACGTATAGGCGGCGTAAATACTTTGTTTAGGCGTGATGTCGTAAGTGATGCCGGCATAAGGAACGAAGCGGTTGCGTTTGAGCGAGTCTGATGAACCTGCTGCCCCGTCTTTGAGGTCGCGATCCCAATAGTAGTCGCGTTTCCAGCTGGTGTAGCGTCCGCCTGCGATGATGTGTAGTTTGTCGGTAGGATTGATGCGCGCGCCCAAACCGAAGGCATGGGTAGTATAACGGCCGTCGCCGCCACGGGCTTTGGCTGTGGCAGAATCCCAATCGGGTTTGGCTTTCTCGCTGCCGTTAAAGGCATCTGCGTCATAGTTGCTGCTGTCGTTGAGCCAGCGGTTGCTTGAATTCACGTTCTCTTTGGAATAACTGTGCATGAAGAAGAGGTCGTGATTTTGGCCGAAAGCGAAGATGCGGCCGGTCAGGTTGTTTTGGAAAGTGAACTGGCGGTTGCCTGCATCGTAACGGTCGAAGCTGTATGTGGTTCCCAGGCCGTCTGTACCGATACCGTTACCTGTGCCGCCCAGCGTGTAATATTCTTTTGAACTGGTGTTTTTACGCCAGTCCAACTTGCTGCTCAGTTTCCAGTTGTTGTTGAAATAATGTTCAAACTCGGCAAAAAGATTGTATTTTTTCAGGCGAGCTTCGTTCCAATCCGCACCTAGATAGCGGCTGCGTTTCCACTCTTTGCCGTCTGCACGCATAGGCAGGCCGTCAGGATCAGGTGTTTCAGTTTGGTTGAGATAGCTTGCGCCCCAGGTAAGTTTGCTGTTGTCGCCGATGTCTTTGTCCATCACGCCATACAGAAGGATGTCGCGTCCGCCGGATTGGTCTTTGAAGGTTTTGTTGCTGCCTACGGAACCGACAAAGCGTCCGCGCAGGCCGTGCTCTTGGCTTAAGGTACCGGATGCATCAAAGACGCTGTTTACTTTGCCCCATGAGTTTGCCATCAAATCAGCGGAAAGCTGGCGTTTTGCAGTTGGTTTTTTACGGACGGCGTTTACCGTGCCGCCGGGTTCGTTGTTTGCCTGTGTCAAACCTGCCGCACCGCGCACTACTTCAATGTGGTCGTACATTGCCATATCGGTTGCACTGGTCGGGTCGCCGGCCGGGCCGCCTAAGCCGAATCCTCCGGGAGAGCCGAGTTGCGTGGCAATGCCGTCTTCTTCAAATTGTTCGATAAAATAGCCGCGCGACATGAAATGCGTGCGTCCGCCGCTTTTGAAAACATTGATGCCGGTAGCGTTTTGCAACGCACCTTCTAAGTCGGTGATGCCTTGGTCTTCAATTTGTTTTTTAGTAATGACGCTGACGGATTGGGGGATTTCCCGCGGAGAGAGGACCAGCCCCGTGGTTGAGCGCAGGGCGGATACTGTGTAGCTGTTTTGACTTTCAGTGCGCAAGCTTTTGTTTTTGCCGACAACGGTAACTTGTTCCACTTCAGCCTGCCGTACCTCTTCGGCAGCTTGTGCGGCTTGGGGCAATGCGGCAAGGCAGAGGGCAAGTGTGCTCAGTTTGAATAGTTTTTCAGAATGATGCATTTGATGAGGTCCTTGATAAAGAAAGATCTGTTTGTTTTTAAATATTGGCGGCAATATCTGTTTAAATTGAGCAGTTATTTTTTATAATCCATTTTGTTTTAAAAATTAAATTTAAATCTCCGAATCATTTTATTTGATTCAATTTCGATTTTGCCAAACCATCGGGTCAAAAAAAGTTGCCGCCGGAAAGGGAGCCGTTGGCAACGAATGGAGGTGGTAATGCAATGAAAACTAGATACAAAGGGTGGTATCAAACTAGCCATAAAGAACTATATCGAAATTGTAAGAAAAATCAACAGAAGTTGCCTGTTACTGGCAAAAATTTTAGTCGGCTTGCCTAAAATCAAATTTTTGAGTAATTGCTTGGTTAGTTGATGCAGGGATTGGCATTGGTAGCTCTAGCTGAATTGTTTACAGGCCGTCTGAAAATTGCCGGGGTTGTTCGGCTATAATGCTGTTTTGGTTTTTTAAGGCTTTTGCAAAAATACGGTTTTGTAGTTTTTAGTTGAATGTGTACCTGATATGTTTGTAAAGGTTTTGAGGTATGAGGAGAATGAGATGAAGAAAGTTTTGGTGTTGCAGCATGGGGATTTGGGCGTTTGCGACTGGTCGGCCTTTGGCGGTTTAGTGTCTGCGCCATCAGGAAAGTCGGTGTTGCGTCTGCCGGTTGATGATGATTTTGAATTGACGGACGAGATGCGGGCTGCGTTGATTGTGCAGCAGATAGATGGTGCGGTGTTGCCGGATGTGGCTTTTGCTGATTTGGGACTGATTGTCAGCGATATGGATTCGACGCTGATTACGATTGAGTGCGTGGATGAGATTGCGGCCGGTGTCGGGCTGAAGGATGAAGTGGCAGCGATTACGGAGCAGTCGATGCGCGGCGAGCTGGACTTTGAGCAGTCTTTGCGCAAGCGTGTGGCTTTGCTGGCCGGTTTGGACGAGCGCGTGTTGGAAGAGGTGTACGAGAATGTGTTGCAGCTGTCGCCGGGCGCAGAATTTTTGTTGGAAGAGTGTAAACGGAATGATGTGAAGTTTATGCTGGTGTCGGGCGGATTTACGTTCTTTACGGAACGCCTACAACGGCGTTTGGGCTTGGATTTCCATTTTGCGAATGTGTTGGAAGTGGAAAACGGCAAGCTGACAGGCCGTCTGAAAGGGCGGATTATCGATGCGCAGGCTAAGACGGATTTGTTGCGTGAATACCGTGAGCGTCTGGGTTTGGCTCCGTGGCAGGTGGTGGCGATGGGTGATGGTGCGAACGATATTCCGATGATACGGGAGGCGGGATTCGGCATTGCTTATCGGGCGAAACCAAAAACTGAAGCGAATGCGGATGCGTGTGTGCGCTTTGGTGGATTGGAGCGGATACGCGGTTGGTTTGCGTAAACTGGTTGAGGATATTTGTCAGTCAGGCCGTCTGAACAATCGGGAAACCGGTTTTCAGACGGCCTGATGTTTTATAAGGCGATAAAACGGTAGCCTTCGGCATCGACTTCGAGAATGGAGGCGTAATTGTCGCGCCAGTCGCCAAGTACGATGCGGGTGTAATCGGCGTTGCGATGGATGTTTTCGCGGTGGGTATGGCCGTGGATGAGCAGGGGCGTGTGGAAGCGTTGGACGGTTTCGTGGGTAAAGGCCGGATTGACGTCCATGATGTCGGCGGTTTTGTGTTGCTTGTCCTGTTTGCTCTGCTTGCGGATTTTGGTGGCGATGTTCAGTCGGAGTGTGAGCGGCAGGAGCAGGAACAGGCCTTGCAGCCATTTTTGATGGACGGTACGGCGGAATTTTTGATAAGAATGGTCGTCGGTGCAGAGAGTGTCTCCGTGACAGAGCAGGGTGGGAGTGCCGAACAGGTCGATAACGGCGTACTCGGGCAGTAAGGTCATGCCGGTATCGCGGGCGAAGGCTTTGCCGATGAGGAAGTCGCGGTTGCCATGGATAAAATAGCAGGCGACGCCGCGCTTGGTCAGGTCGCGGATGGTTTGTTTGATGGTTTGAACCAAAGGGCTGTTTTCGTCATCGCCGATCCAAAAATCGAAAAGGTCGCCAAGAATGTATACGGCTTGGGCATGAATGGCTTTTTCTTGCATAAATTTCTGGAAGAGTGCGGTCAGTTGAGGATGGGATTCGCTCAGGTGCAAATCGGCGATGAAGTAAATCGGCATGATGATGTGGGACGTGTGGGAAGGGTTTTATTATAACTTGGGTTGCCGCATTTGGATTTGGGCTTGGTGTTTTTCGTTTGTAATGCAGTGATTTTATTATTTTGATTTGGTGTGATAAAGGCCGTCTGAAACATCTTTTCAGACGGCCTTTTGGTTTATTGGGCTTTGCCCTGATAGGTGATTTGTTTCAGTGTCTCTTCTTGGTACAAGTCGCTAATGGGGACGGTATAGAAGAATTCGTTGCTGCGAACAAAGCGGTTGACCAAGTCTTTGTCGAGATGGAGGACATGGTGTCGCAGTTTGTTTAAGCCTTTGAATATCATGGTGCTCCAACGCATATAGCCGTCTGAATTGGGACGGATGTCGTTCATGGCATCAAGGGCGAGGAGTTTGCGGTTTTGCTCTTCTTTATCCAAAGGATGGGAATAGATGCTTTGGAAGTAAAACGGTTGCTCGGAGGGCGGCGGCAGGCTGAGGGAAGAGCCTACTTTGCCGATAGGGAAGTCGTCGCTCAGATAATGTATGGTGTGCAAAAACAGATTGCCGCGGCGGTAATCGATTTTACGCAGGGCTTCGATGGCGGCCAGCGCAGTATGTTGATGGTCGGGATGCGTATCAATATTTGGGGACGGCGTCACGATAATATCCGGCTGGAATGTTTCTATCAGATAGCTAAGGTTGTCTACCAAGCTGTTCCAAGTAGAGCCGAGTTTGAGATGTTTCGCCAATGGGGAGGTATTGGCACTGCGGAAAATATCGACATCGGTCGTATCGATTTTGGTCGATTTAATCTCTTTTTCCGGATTTTGGCGCATGGCGGTCAATGTGCTGTCGAAGTAGCCCAGCTGCAGGATGTTTTCAGACGGCACGCCGGCCAAAAGGGGAACGGCTAGGCTGTTCCAAACGCGCATCCGGCCTTTTTGCAGATATTGTGCCTGGGTGTCGAAGTCGCATGTGCTGTAAAGATTGCCATAGTGGAAGCTGCCGCCTTCGCTGGCGGTTAAAGTGCAGATCATTGAATTGGCGGCGTGTTTTTCGTACAAACCGTATGCGCCGAGTTCAGCATCGTCAGCATGAGGCGCGAGGACAAGGATTTTTTTGCCGTCGAGGTTTTCACGCGGATAAACAGAGAGTTCGATTTCTTGATCTGGTAAGGACAGGTATTTGCCTTCCAGGCGGATGGTTTTGTCGCTGTCGGAGAAGGTGTCGCTCAGATTGATATAGCGCACGCCTTTTGCGCCGTATTCGAAATATTGCTTCCATCTGCCTTTAGATGAAATGGTTTCAACAAAAGGCAGTATCAGCAATCCTGCCCAAGTCGATTTGATGCGGATTTTGGCAATAACGGTATCTTGCCCGCTGATAGTGGCGGGCAAAGTCAGGCTGCCACCTTTGAGGATGGCATGCGCGGTAGAGGGAAGGGAGGGATAGTTATAATCTTGGTGTGTGTCGTAGGCGAACTGTTTTTTATGAATAATAGAAGTAATAATAAACAAAGTAACAAAAAAAATCAGTATCAGCCCAATTAGTATCAGAAACATTGTCAGGTTCCTTTATTGTTATAACAGCTATGATATTGCTTGCGAAGTCTATTTGTTTGTTTTTCTTACAAACGGTTGTTTTTTGTACTCTAACGTCATTAAAGAAAACGTTTAAAATAAAACAGTTTGCGGGTTGATTATATATAAACGACCAAAATGTAGAAAGGCCGTCTGAAAGATTTGAAAGAAATTTCAAAAATTTCAGACGGCCTTGATATTTTAAAGGTTAAGCCGGTAAATTATGCTTCTTTTGTTTCAACTGCTTTCTGACGCAGACGCAGGCTCAACTCTCGAAGTTGTTTGTCGTCGACCACATTAGGTGCATTGGTCAGCAGACATTGTGCACGTTGTGTTTTCGGGAAGGCAATCACGTCGCGGATAGATTCGGCACCGGTCATCAGGGTAACCAGACGGTCGAGACCGAATGCAAGGCCGCCGTGAGGAGGCGCGCCGAATTTCAGGTTGTCCAAGAGGAAACCGAATTTCTCTTGTTGCTCTTCAGGGCTGATTTTCAGCGCGGCAAACACTTTCTCTTGTACGTCTGCACGGTGGATACGGATAGAGCCACCGCCGATTTCCCAGCCGTTCAATACCATGTCGTAGGCACGGGCCAAGCAGTTTGCAGGGTCGGAAACCATCAGGTCTTCATGACCTTCTTTTGGCGCGGTAAACGGATGGTGTACGGCAACGTAGCGGTCGGCTTCTTCGTCGTATTCAAACATTGGGAAATCGACAACCCACAAAGGTTTCCATTCGTCTACGAAGTAGCCGTTGTCTTTGCCGTGTTCCAAGCCGACTTTAATACGCAATGCGCCGATGGCTTCGTTCACGACTTTGGTTTTGTCCGCGCCGAAGAAAATGATGTCGCCGTTTTGTGCGCCGGTACGCTCGATGATTTCTTTCAGAGCGTTTTCGGACAGGAATTTCACGATTGGAGATTGCAGGCCGCTGTCTTCGCCGTTGGAAAGGTTGCTGATATCGTTTACTTTGATGTATGCCAGACCTTTCGCGCCGTAGATGCCGACAAATTTAGTATATTCGTCGATTTCTTTGCGGCTGAATTTCGCGCCGTTCGGTACACGCAGAGCGACTACGCGGCCGCCTTTCATGTCGGCTGCACCACGGAAGACTTTGAATTCTTCCGTTTTCATCAGATCGGTCAATTCGGTAAATTTCAAGTTGATGCGCATGTCCGGTTTGTCAGAGCCGTAGTAGAACATGGCTTCAGAGTAAGGCATGCGTGGGAAGTCGCCCAAATCTACATTCAAGGCATCTTTGAAGACTTGTTTGGCCATGCCTTCAGTGATGTCCATGATTTCATCCTCGTTTAAGAACGAGGTTTCCAAGTCGATTTGAGTGAATTCAGGTTGACGGTCGGCACGCAAGTCTTCGTCACGGAAACATTTGGTGATTTGGTAGTAACGGTCGAAACCAGCAACCATCAACAGTTGTTTGAACAATTGTGGAGATTGCGGCAGAGCGAAGAATTCGCCCGGATGAACGCGGCTTGGTACGAGGTAGTCGCGTGCGCCTTCCGGAGTGGAGCGGGTCAGCATCGGTGTTTCGATGTCGATGAAGCCTTGCGCGTCCAAGTAGCGGCGAACGCCCATGGCGACTTGGTAACGCAGACGCAGGTTGCGTTGCATGGCAGGACGGCGCAAGTCGATAACGCGGTTGGTCAGGCGAACGTTTTCGCTGATGTTTTCGTCGTCGATTTGGAACGGAGGCGTAGCGGCAGCGTTCAAAACTTCGATTTCTTTGGCAAGGATTTCGATTTTGCCGGAAATCATTTTGTCGTTGGTTGTGCCTTCAGGACGGTTGCGTACGCGGCCGGTAATGCTCAAAACATATTCGTTGCGGGAAGAGTCGGCAGCGGCAAATGCTTCCGGAGTGTCAGGGTCGATAACGACTTGAACGATGCCTTCGCGGTCGCGCAGGTCGATAAAAATCACACCGCCGTGGTCGCGTCGGCGGTGTACCCAGCCTTTGACGGTAACGGTTTGGTCTAAGTATTGCTCGCTGATAAGGCCGCAATAGTTGGTACGCATAAAATCACCTTTTTATATTGTTCAATTTAAAAAAGAAGGAAAGGCCGTCTGAAAAAAAAGAAGACCTTAATTGTTATGTTCGGTATCACCGTCTTCTGACGGTTTTTGGGCAGATAGGGCTTTAACCGGTAAGTCGTCCGGCATGACCATGCCCAGTGAAATTACATATTTCAATGCCTGATCCACGCTCATGTCCAGCTCGCGAACGTCGTTTTTTTTAACCATGATGTAATAGCCGCCGGTCGGGTTGGGTGTGGTTGGGACGTAAACAGAAATATAGTCGTCATCTTGCGGCAGGCTGCCTTTGAGTTTGGCGGGAATATGGCCGGAAACAAAGGCTATCGTCCAAATGCCCGGTTGTGGAAAGGGAACCAGTACGGGGGTTTTGAACGAGCGGCTGCTGTCGGAGAGCAGGGATTCGGAAACTTTTTTAACGCTGGAGTAGATGGATTTGACGACGGGAATGCGTCCTAAAAGGCTGTCCCATGCGCCGAGAATCCGCCTGCCCAATACGTTGGCGGCGAATACGCCGGTAACGAACAAGACGACTGTGGCGGCGACGATGCCCAAGCCGGGAATGTTGAACCCCCAGAAATGCTGGGGCTGCCAGCTTTCCGGCAATAGGCTGATCAGTCTGTCGGCGGCGGATATGATGTAGGTCATCGCCCAAATGGTTACGGCAATCGGCAACCAAACCAGCACGCCTGTAATCAGGTATTTCTTTAAAGCCTTGGCGATTTTTCCGCTTTCGGCTGCGGCTTCTGTCATCTTTGTTTCATTCCGGCAAGTTTTGCCCAAACTTTGCATTATACGCGTTTGGACGCTAGGAAACGAGTATTTTAAACGAATGGCTTGTTTTGTTTTATTGTTTCAGACGGCCGCCTTGATTGCAAAGGCCGTCTGAAACAATATGGGGTCATTTAGATGCCGTCCCAGTCGTTGAACATCAGGCCGAAGCCGATGCCGTTTTGTTTGTGGTTGTAGTCAATCAGGCTTTCGCCGTAGCCGTGGAAGCCGCGGACAACGCCTTTGAGTTTGCCTTTGATGGGAAAAGTATAGGCCGCTTCAACGGCGCCGCGTCCGCTTTTCGGGTTGTAACGCAGGACGGAATAAACATTTTGTTTGTCATTGAAGCGGTATTGGACTTTCAAGTCGCCGTAGCCCATGTATTTGTTGATGTCCGGATTGTCATCGTCATCCCCTTTTTGGTCGAAGGCGCGCATCCAAACTCTAGGAATAATGGTCAGCTTGCCCCATTCCATGCCTGCCATGGCGTAAACCCGGTTCCATGATCGCGATTCCGGGCGGCTTTGACCGTTGGATTGGTGAACAAAACCTGCGCCAACCATACGCAGTTTGCCGCCGAAAGGCAGGTCTGCTTTAACGGGTTGGGTAATGAAGATTTCAGGCTCGTAGTCGGTGTTGCGGAACGGTGCGGATTTGCGGCCTTGGTTAAAGATTTGCCAGTCGGATTTTTGGGTGTAGCCAAACCATACGTCGGCACGGGTTTTGAATAAATCTTCGGCAATCTTGCTTTTGAAGGAAACCTGCATTTTGGTTTCGAGGCGTTTTTGCTCGCTGAATTTTTCCTGTGTGGTTACGCCGCGGCTGGGGGATTCCGGGTAATAGTTGGGGCTGCTGTTGTACCAAACGGGCATGAGGTACATAGGGTTGTGCTCGCGTACGCTCAATAGGCCGCGTGTGTCGTTTTTATCCAAATCGTACATCAGGCTTAAAGGCGTGTAGCTGTCGGCAGTTTCGCTTAATACGTCGTCTGAAATATTCGGATGGGTAGGGTTGTCGAATACGATGGCTGCTTCTTTTTTCTCAATGCTCTTGCGCACGCTTTTTTCGAGGTCAACCGGTGTTTTGGCGGTTTCGGTTTGCACTTGCGACAGTGGGGATTGAGGGGGGAGTTGCGCCGAGTAGATGTTGTCGTAACACGCCAAACGGGTGGCGTTGTCTTGAATGGTGGTGCAGTGTAGGGCGGTATCGGCGGCGGCCAGTGGGGCGGCGACAATGAATCCGATACTTAGGGAATGTTTCAACATCTTGTTCATGAGAGTTTCCGTTGTTTTCAGACGGCCTGATGAAAGGGTAAATGGTTTTATTTAGTCGGTTTGGGCTGTGAATACGGCAATGCCCCTGAAAGGCAAGACCTCAGGGGCATCGTATCAGCTCGATTATCCTGCTTTGGTTGTCAGGATTTCCGGCATCTGCGTCAGTATTAAGCCAAAGCTTTTACTTTAGCAGACAGACGGCTTTTATGACGGGCTGCTTTGTTTTTGTGGAATACGCCTTTGTCAGCGATACGGTCGATGACTTTAACGGATTCTTGGTAAACTGCTTGAGCAGCAGCTTTGTCGCCGGCTTCAACTGCTTTCAACACTTTTTTCACAGCGGTACGGAATGCAGTACGCAGGCTGGCGTTGTGGGCGCGTTGTTTAACCGACTGGCGGGCACGTTTGCGGGCTTGTGCGCTGTTTGCCATATTGAATATCTCCTGAAAAATAAATTCTGTAAACGCGCAATTTTAAAGACAGATTTCCTTGTATGCAAGCTTTTTCTCTATAAACGCGCGCAAATCAGCCGTATTTTGCCCAAAAACGACAGCCGGTGCAACGCTTTTGGGAAAAAGATGATGTTGCTCTGCCTTATTTCAATAAAAATCAGATGGATATTGCTTTTCGTTTGCTTACGTTTCCATTACAATAGCCTAACTCTGCGCCGGGGTGTTTATGGGGTGCAGGGTTTCTTATTTATTGACATTAACCACTCTTTCATCAGGAATCTGCCCGTATGAAAAAATCTGTATTAGCCGTATTGGCCGCATTGTCTTTGGCCGCGTGCGGCGGTGGCGAGAAAAAAGCCGAGCAACCTCAAGCAGGCAGCGCGCCTGCTGCCAATGCCGAGGCAGCCGCTACCGATACTTTGAATATCTACAACTGGTCAAACTACGTTGACGAAAGTACAGTCGAAGACTTCAAAAAAGCCAACAATTTGAAGCTGACTTACGATTTGTATGAAAACAACGAAACGCTGGAAGCCAAAATGCTGACCGGCAAATCCGGCTATGACTTGGTTGTGCCCGGTATTGCCTTCCTGCCGCGCCAAATTGAGGCAGGTGCATACCAAAAAATCAATAAGGATCTGATTCCGAACTACAAAAACATCGACCCTGAATTGCTGAAGATGTTGGAAACCGCCGACCCGGGCAATCAATACGCCGTTCCTTATTTCTCCGGTGTGAACACTTTGGCGATTACCGCGAAAGGCAAGGAGCTTTTGGGCGGAAAATTGCCTGAAAACGGCTGGGATTTGCTGTTCAAACCTGAATACACCAACAAGCTGAAATCTTGCGGCATCGCTTTGTGGGATACCCCGAGCGAAATGTTCCCAATCTTGTTGAACTACTTGGGTAAAGATCCTAAAGGCTCGAATCCTGAAGATTTGAAAGCGGCGGCAGAAGTGTTGAAAGCCATCCGTCCTGATGTAAAACGTTTCAGCCCTTCCATCATTGACGAATTGGCGCGCGGCGACATTTGCTTGGCGGCAGGTAACGGCGGCGACTTGAACTTGGCCAAAGCGCGTTCTGAAGAAGTGAAAAACAATGTCGGCATCGAAGTGTTGACTCCGAAAGGCATGGGCTTCTGGATTGAATCTTGGCTGATTCCGGCCGATGCGAAAAACATCGTCAATGCCCACAAATACATCAACTACACACTTGATCCCGAAGTGGCTGCGAAAAACGGTATTGCCGTAACCTTCGCACCGGCCAGCAAACCTGCACGCGAAAAAATGCCTGCCGAGCTGGTGAACACACGTTCTATTTTCCCGAACGAGCAAGACATGAAAGACGGTTTCGTTATGCCTCAAATGAGCGCAGATGCGAAAAAACTGTCTGTTAACTTGTGGCAAAAAATCAAAGTCGGTTCAAATTAATTGTGAGCTGATTGTTTGAAGCAAAGCAAAGGCCGTCTGAAATTTTTCAGACGGCCTTTTTTGATGTCCCAATCTTTATCGTTTCAAAGCCAAAGTCAATACGCCTGCGGTTACCAAGCCTAAGCCTATCCATTCCTGCGTACTTGGGCGTTCGTCTAAGAAAACGACGGCCATCAGGGCAACTAGGACCAGGCTGAATTTGTCGACGGGTGCGACTTGCGATGCGTTGCCCAGTTGCAGGGCTTTGAAGTAGGCAAGCCAAGATGCGCCGGTAGCGAGGCCGGATAGGATGAGGAATGTCCAGTTGCGGCCGGTAAAGCCGTTCACGCCCTGCCATTTGCCGGTGTAGGTTAAAAACAATACCAAGGCGGCGAGGATGACCAAGGTGCGGATAAATGTGGCGAAATCCGAATCTATGCCCTGTAAACCCATTTTGGCGAAAATGGCGGTCAATGAGGCGAAGCCTGCCGATGCCAATGCCCAAAATAGCCATGCGTTGCTGCTCATATTTTATTCCTTTGTTTCAAATTGTTGACAATATGAATCCGCTTGTTGATGAAATATCGAAATTTTCACTGCGGTTTGTCTTTGGAAAACGCTATAATAGAACTAATATTCTTTTTCTTCCAGCCGTCTTTATTATATTGTTTCAGACGGCCTTTCCCTCTCTCAATAAAGGAAAATCATGAGCTTCAAAACCGATGCTGAAATTGCCCAGTCTTCCACCATGCGCCCGATTGGTGAAATTGCCGCCAAGCTGGGTTTGAACGTTGACAACATCGAGCCCTATGGTCATTACAAAGCCAAAATCAATCCTGCCGAGGCATTCAAGCTGCCGCAAAAACAAGGCCGTCTGATTTTGGTGACCGCCATTAATCCGACTCCTGCGGGTGAGGGTAAAACCACTGTAACTATCGGTTTGGCGGACGCATTGCGCCATATCGGCAAAGACTCGGTTATTGCTCTGCGCGAGCCTTCTTTGGGTCCGGTGTTTGGTGTTAAAGGCGGTGCGGCAGGCGGCGGCTATGCCCAAGTTTTGCCGATGGAAGACATCAACCTGCACTTTACCGGCGACTTCCACGCCATCGGTGCGGCGAATAACCTGCTCGCCGCCATGCTCGATAACCATATCTATCAAGGCAATGAGTTGAACATCGATCCGAAACGCGTGCTGTGGCGTCGCGTGGTCGATATGAACGACCGCCAGTTACGCAACATCATCGATGGTATGGGCAAACCTGTTGACGGCGTGATGCGTCCCGATGGTTTTGACATTACCGTTGCCTCTGAAGTGATGGCGGTATTCTGTCTTGCCAAAGACATCAGCGATTTGAAAGAGCGTTTGGGTAACATCCTTGTTGCCTACGCCAAAGACGGCAGCCCTGTTTATGCCAAAGATTTGAAAGCGAATGGCGCGATGGCGGCATTGCTCAAAGATGCGATTAAGCCTAACTTGGTGCAAACCATCGAAGGTACTCCGGCCTTTGTACACGGCGGCCCGTTTGCCAACATCGCCCACGGCTGTAACTCTGTAACGGCCACCCGTTTGGCGAAACACCTTGCCGATTATGCCGTAACCGAAGCAGGCTTCGGCGCGGATTTGGGTGCGGAAAAATTCTGCGACATCAAATGCCGTCTGGCAGATTTGAAACCTGATGCGGCTGTTGTCGTGGCCACTGTCCGCGCTTTGAAATACAACGGCGGCGTGGAGCGTGCCAACCTCGGCGAAGAAAACCTCGAAGCCTTGGCAAAAGGTCTGCCTAATCTGCTGAAACACATTTCCAACCTGAAAAACGTATTCGGCCTGCCTGTGGTGGTTGCCATCAATCGCTTTGTGTCCGACTCAGATGCCGAGTTGGCCATGATTGAAAAAGCCTGCGCGGAACACGGCGTTGAAGTTTCCCTGACTGAAGTATGGGGCAAAGGCGGCGCGGGTGGTGCAGACTTGGCTCACAAAGTTGTCAATGCCATCGAAAACCAACCGAACAACTTCAATTTCTCCTACGATGTTGAGCTGAGCATTAAAGACAAAATCCGTGCGATTGCCCAAAAAGTGTACGGCGCGGAAGATGTTGATTTCAGCGCGGAAGCGTCTGCCGAAATCGCTTCACTGGAAAAACTGGGCTTGGACAAAATGCCGATCTGCATGGCGAAAACCCAATACTCTTTGAGCGACAACGCCAAACTGTTGGGCTGCCCCGAAGGCTTCCGCATTACCGTGCGCGGCATTACCGTTTCTTCCGGTGCAGGCTTCATCGTTGCGCTGTGCGGCAATATGATGAAAATGCCGGGTCTGCCGAAAGTTCCGGCTGCCGAGAAAATTGATGTGGACGCAGAAGGCGTGATTCACGGCTTGTTCTGATTTAGATTGATTTCGAAATAGATAAAGGCCGTCTGAAACCGAGGTTTCAGACGGCCTTTTATAATTTAAGTGAATTTCAACCGGCTTTTTAAGAAATTGAAGAAATTGTCTATCATGTCGAACATGGTATTGCGGTCTTCGCCAAACAATGAAATGCTGCGGTCTTTGCTGATTCTGTCATAAGCGGCAAAAATGGTTTTCAGCTCTTCAGTGGTCAAGCGCAGTTGCTTTTCGTACAAGATGCGGCTTAAGAGCGTTACTTCCGTCGCGTTCAAATCAGGGAAGAGATGACTGATCCACAACTCCATGGTGTATTGGACGGATCTGCTGATTTTGTCTCTTTTTTTGCTTTCTTGAGTTTGATGTATCCTGTATGACAACAAAGGCTCGGGCAGGTTGGCAAAGGTTTTGCCATGTAGGGCGCATTGCACCCACATATGGAAATCGGGAGCGGTTTCTGTCGCGGTGTAGTTTATCCTGAGGTTTTTAATGCTGTCGTGCCGCCACATGGTGGTGGGGTTGAACATGTTTTGGGCGGCAAAGGAGAGAAAGGCTTTAATGTCTTTGTCGAGCAGGGGGAGGTCACTTAAAACGGGTTCTCTTCCGGTTTGGTCGTCGAAAAAGATGGTGGCTTGGCTGCCGACAATATCGATTTCGGGATGGCTGTCTAAGAATTGAATTTGTTTTTCAAAACGATCCAAGGCGCAAATATCGTCCGCGTCCATTCGTGCCACATATTCGACCTCTACGTCTTTGAGCAGATCCATGGCAAATTGGCAGGCAAACGGCTCACCCCTGTTTTCCGGAAGGTGGAAAACCTGCAAACGTGAATCTTTGGTTGCGTAAGCTTCGAGGATTTCGCCGGTTTTATCTGTTGAAGCATCGTTGATGGCAATGACGAAAAAGTCACGGAATGTTTGATTCAATACCGAGTCCAAACATTCGGGCAAATAAGCTTCGGCACAATAGGCCGGCAAAATAACGGCGAGTTTCATGTTTGCTTTCGATGTGTTTTGATGTGTAGTCGGTGGAAGATTTTACTATAAATTTCCAAAAAGCTAAGGCCGTCTGAAACCTTATTTTCAAGTTTTCAGACGGCCTTAGTGTGAATCCGAGATACGGATTATTTAACGATTTGGTTCAATTCGCCTTTGGCGTATTTGGTTGCCATTTTTTCCAAAGAAATCGGTTTGATTTTGTCAGCCTGGCCTTCGCAACCGAATGCGAGGTAGCGGTCAAGACAGATTTGTTTCATGGCTTCGACGGTTTTGCTCAAGTATTTGCGCGGGTCGAATTCGGATGGGTTTTCTGCCATGAAGCGGCGGATGGCACCGGTAGAGGCGAGGCGCAAGTCGGTATCAATGTTGACTTTGCGCACGCCGTGTTTGATGCCTTCGACGATTTCTTCAACCGGTACGCCGTAGGTTTCACCGATTTTGCCGCCGTGTTCGTTGATGACTTTCAGCCATTCTTGCGGAACGGAGCTGGAGCCGTGCATCACGATGTGGGTGTTAGGCAGGGCTTGGTGGATTTCTTTGATGCGGTCGATACGCAATACATCGCCTGTGGGCGGACGGGTGAATTTGTACGCGCCGTGGCTGGTGCCGACGGCAATAGCCAATGCGTCAACGCCGGTATCTTTAACGAAACGTACGGCATCTTCGACGCTGGTCAGCATTTGGTCGTGGGAAAGTTTGCCCACTGCGCCGACGCCGTCTTCCTCGCCGGCTTCGCCGGTTTCGAGGTTGCCCAATACGCCGATTTCGCCTTCAACGGACACGCCGCAAGCGTGGGAGAAGTTAACGACGGTACGGGTGGCGTTGACGTTGTATTCGTAAGAAGAAGGGGTTTTGCCGTCTTCCATCAGCGAGCCGTCCATCATCACGGATGAGAAGCCCAGTTGGATAGAGCGTTGGCACACATCAGGAGATGCGCCGTGGTCTTGATGCATCACGACAGGGATGTGCGGGAATTCTTCGACTGCGGCCAAAATCAGATGGCGCAGGAATGGGGCACCTGCGTATTTGCGTGCGCCTGCGGATGCTTGAACGATAACGGGGGCGTTGACTTGATCGGCCGCCTCCATGATGGCGCGCATCTGTTCGAGGTTGTTAACGTTGAATGCGGGCAGACCGTAGCTGTTTTCGGCAGCATGGTCCAATAATTGGCGCATGGATACGAGTGCCATGAGGAGCTCCTGAAGTAGTGAAGGGTAAATTTATCCAATAAATTATAATGTTTTTTGAAATGAAAGACTACAAGCTGTTACATTGTTTTTATATATTAATGAACAGGGTCTCAGTTTATAATGGCAGAGTATTGAAAACGGGTGTGCAAAATGGATAGGATTTCGGTAGCCGAGTGTGATAAGCCTTTGTTTCAGACGGCCTTGACGGTGCAGGTGGGCGATGTGAACTATGGCGGCCATCTGGCAAACGATGCTGTGTTGCGTTTGTGCCATGAAGTGAGGATGCGTTGGCTGGCGAAGCTGGGTTGGAGTGAAATGGATGCCGGAGGGGCTGGCCTGATTATGGCGGATGCGGCGGTGCAGTATTTGGCGCAAGGTCATCATGGCGATGAGCTGTCGGTAGAAATGGGGGTGGCGGGCGTGGCCGGTGTGGGCTTTTCTTTGCTGTACCGTATCCGCAGGATTTCAGACGGCCTTGTGCTGGCGAAAGTGCAGACAGGCATGGTGTGTTTCGATTATGGCAAGCAACGTGTCTGCCGTTTGCCTTCGGCCTTGAAAGCAGCATTGGAGGCCGTCTGAAATGGCGGAATCAAACAATTTTGCGCTTCATCTTGAACGCTATCTGAAAACCTTGCTGCAACAAGGTAAGTCGGAGCATACCGTTTCCGCTTATCGGCGCGATTTGAGTGAGTTGATGCGCCTGTTGCCCGATAACCTGGGAAACGGCCTGCCGACGCGCCGTGATTTTGTGGCGGTATTGAAAAAGCTGTCGCAAAAGGGCTTAAGCGAAAGTAGCTTGGCGCGGAAATTGTCGGTGTGGCGGCAGTATTGCAGTTGGCTGGTGCAGATAGAAGTTATGGAAAGCGACCCGACATTTAATATGAAAGCGCCGCGCCTGCCCGAACGCCTGCCTAAAGCACTACCGCAAGAACCTTTAAACCATATCCTTGACCATGCGCCTGTTGATGACGAATTGGACGTGCGCGATAAGGCCATGTTTGAATTGATGTATGGTAGCGGTTTGCGCCTGAGCGAGATCCAAGGTTTGAATCTGGATGGTATTGTCTTGGACGAAGGCTGGGTCAGTGTGAAGGGTAAAGGGGGCAAGCAGCGGCAAGTGCCTTTGGTGGGCAAAAGCATTGCGGCATTGCGTGATTATCTGGCGGTGCGTATTGCCAAAGAGGGAGAGCAGGCCTTGTTCACCAATAAGAACGGTAGCAGGCTGGGGCAGCGTCAAATCCAAAAACGCCTGCAGGCGTGGGCAGTGCGCGTGGGCAGTGCCAGCCATATCTCGCCGCACATGATGCGCCACAGCTATGCAACCCATCTTTTGCAGGCATCGGGCGATATCCGCGCCGTACAGGAATTGTTGGGTCACAGCAACCTTTCCGCTACGCAAGTTTATACAAAGCTGGACTTTGACCATTTGGCGCGCGTTTATGATGAGGCGCACCCAAGGGCGAAACGGAAAAAATGATTTTGTTTGAATCAGGCCGTCTGAAAGAATGTTTTCAGACGGCCTGATGTTTTATGAATAAAAAATACAGATGGTTTGAAACCATTTGAATTTTTATCGGTCTGATGAGGTTTAAATATTGGCCTGATGTGCGGATGGCATAAAAATTGTAAGAGTCGATGGCTTTTTTAATACCGTTTATCTTTTCAGATGGCCGCTTGTTTGATAATATTAGTAATGAGAGCTAATATCATATTATGATATACAGCCTTTAAAACAGCAGGTCTATAAACTTTCTCTATAAGCATTAATGCTTATTTTGACTGTAAAACGACTTGCAAACGGGAATTGTTGCTATTAACATAACGGAATTATGGATAAAAAACGAATTTTAACTCCAGCCGTCGTGACTTCCGTTGCGTTGATTCACGTCGGCTTGGTTGCACTTTTATGGCACGCGCACAAACCGCCTCCTGTCGAAATGGCGAATATTGAATTTGTCGATTTAGGCGATTTCGGCGGTGGAGACGGTAGTCCTGAGGGTGAAGGCGCACCTGCCGCCCCCGAGCCAACCCCCGAACAACCGAAACCTAAGCCGAAACCCAAACCTAAGCCTGTCGAGCCGCCCAAACCTGTTATCAAACCTGTGGTAACGAAAAAAGAAAAAGCGGATATTGTGCAGCAAAAGGAAAAACCGAAACCTATCGAGAAACCTAACCCCGAGCCTAAGCCGGAACCCAAACCTGAGCCGAAGCCCGAGCCAAAACCTGAACCAAAACCAGAGCCGAAGGCAGAACCTAAACCATCTCCCAAAGCATCTGAATACTCAGGCAGCAAAACCGGACCGAATACTGCTGAAAACGGTAAAGGCAACGGCGAAGGCAAAGCCTTGGGCGGAGAAGGAAAAGGCAACGGCGGCGGTACGAAAGGTACAGGCAGCGGCCGTGGCGAAGGCAGCGGATCCGGCAGCGGTGGTGCGAAAGGCGAACATGGCTCCGGTACCGGTGGCGGAGGTGGTGGCAGCGGTACAGGTGCCGGCAGCAGTAAAGGCAATCCTGCAAAAGGAACCTGCCATATTCCGAGACCTCCGTATCCTTCACTGTCCACTGAAAATGGTGAAGAGGGCTTGGTTGTTTTGAAAGTCTTGGTTGGTCCCGGCGGTAAAGTGGATTCAATTAGTGTGAATAAATCAAGTGGTTATAGTCGTCTGGATAACGCAGCGCGTAAAGCCGTTAAAGATGGTAGCTGTCATGCAAGTGTTTGGACTGAATTTAAAGTACCTGTCAAATTCACGCTTGAATAAGTATCTAGGACTAAGCTGATTGATTGGAAAATATATGCTGTTGGGAAATATTTTTAAATGACCCGATAGAAATTTTAATTTTATTTTTAACTTGGAAAAATTATGGATTTAAGTTTAGTTTTCAAATCAGGTGATGTGGTACTGATTGGTGTATTTGTCCTGATGTTGCTGATGAGTGTGGTGACTTGGAGCGTCATTGTGATCCGCTGCATCAAATACCGCAAAGCGAAAAAAGGCAATGCTCAGGTAAAAGAGTTAATGTTGAATGCGTTTACGCTGGCTGATGCCGTACAAAAAGCCAAAGCGGTAGAAGCACCGATGAGCAATGTTGCCGATGAGTCTCTGCGCGCATACCAAAACTACCGTCAAACGACAAGCAAATCGCTGATTGATGAATTGCCTTTGAACGAATACTTGGTCGTTCATATCCGTAACAGCATGTCCCAAACCATGCGCCAGTTCGACTACGGTATGACTGCTTTGGCCTCTATCGGCGCAACCGCTCCGTTTATCGGCCTGTTGGGTACTGTTTGGGGTATTTACCATGCCCTGATCGGCATCAGCGAAAGCGGTCAAATGAGCATTGCTGCGGTAGCCGGTCCGATTGGTGAGGCTTTGGTATCGACTGCTGTCGGCCTGTTTGTAGCGATTCCGGCTGTATTGGCATACAACTTCCTCAATCGCGGTACAAAAACCATCGCGCAAGATATGGACGCATTTGCACATGACCTGCATGTCCGCCTTCTGAACCAAAAGGATTAAACCATGGCTTTCGGATCAATGAATTCCGGCGATGATGCGCCGATGTCGGATATCAACGTTACACCTTTGGTGGACGTGATGCTGGTGTTGCTGATTGTATTTATGATTACCATGCCGGTGCTGACCCACTCGATTCCTTTAGAGTTGCCGACTGCTTCGGAAAAAGCGGCGAAAGAGGATAAGCAGCAGCCTAAAGATCCTTTGCGGTTGAGCATTGATGCCAGTGGTGCTTATGTCGTTGGCGGCGATTCCGATACCAAAGTGGATTTGGCAACGGTAACTGCTAAGCTGAAAGAAGCCAAAGCGAAAAACGAAGATGTGATTGTGGCGATTGCGGCGGATAAAGCGGTTGAATACGATTATGTCAACCAAGCCCTGCAAGCGGCGCGCGAAGCCGGTATCAGCAAAATCGGTTTTGTAACGGAAACCAAAGCGCAGTAATCTTTTGAACACAGTAAAGGCCGTCTGAAATTTGAGTAAAGTTTCAGACGGCCTTTTGTTGTATTTGGTAACTATATGTCCAGGCTGTATAATTAGCGGATTAAATTGAATAATGACAATACAGGAACCACTATGACAGAAACCATCGAACGCGACAGTATGCAATACGATGTCGTGATTGTCGGCGCAGGCCCGTCGGGTTTGTCTGCCGCCATCAAACTCAAGCAGCTTGCCGAAAAGAATGGACGCGAAATCAGCGTTTGCGTGGTGGAGAAGGGTTCGGAGGCCGGTGCGCACTCGCTTGCAGGCGCCATCATCGATCCGATTTCTTTGAATGAGCTGATTCCTGATTGGAAAGAAAAAGGCGCGCCGCTGACGCGTACAGTGACGAAGGACAGGGTTTTGTTCCTGACCGAGAAAAAAGCCTTCAACCTGCCGGTTACCCCGAATTTCGACAACCATGCGAACTATATTGCCAGCTTGGGCGAAGTTGTCCGCTGGTTGGCGGAGCAGGCGGAAAGTTTAGGCGTGGAAATCTATCCGGGCTTTGCCGCCGCCGAAGTGCTGTATCACGAAGACGGTTCGGTCAAAGGCATTGCGACCGGCAATATGGGCGTGGGCAAAGACGGCGAACCGACCGATTCATTCCAGCCCGGCATGGAGCTTTGGGCGCAGCAAACCATATTTGCCGAAGGCTGTCGCGGTTCGCTTTCCAAGCAAATCATCGAGCGTTTCCAACTCGACCAAAACAGCGAGCCGCAAACTTACGGCTTGGGCATTAAAGAAATTTGGGAAGTGCCGTCTGAAAAACATCAGCCCGGTTTGGTCATGCACAGCGCAGGCTGGCCGCTAGACAGCAAAACCTACGGCGGCGCGTTTATTTACCATTTCGACGACAACAAAGTCGCTGTCGGTTTTGTGGTCGGTTTGGACTATCAAAACCCTTATCTGTCGCCGTTTGAAGAGTTTCAACGGTTCAAAACCCATCCCAAAATCCGCAAAACCTTTGAAGGCGGCCGCCGTATCGCGTATGGTGCGCGAACACTGATTGAAGGCGGTTTGCAAAGCCTGCCGAAACTCTCGTTCAGAGGCGGCGTTTTAATCGGCGATGCCGCAGGTTTCCTGAATATGCCGCGCATCAAAGGCATCCATACGGCCATGAAATCCGCCATGCTCGCCGCAGAAGCTGTGTTCCCTTTGTTGGAAAACCTCGAAGAAGTGGAAAGTTTCGACAGCGGCAAAGAGGCGGCTGATTATCAGCAACGTTTTGAACAAAGCTGGCTATATCAAGAGCTTTACGCTGCGCGCAATGTCCGTCCGTCATTTAAATGGGGTGTTTACCTCGGCTCAATCTATACCGGCATCGACCAAATGATTTTCAGAGGCAAAGCCCCGTGGACTTTGAAACATCACGGCAAAGACAACGAGCAGCTCAAAAAAGCCGCCGCGTGCAAGCCGATTGATTATCCGAAGCCCGACGGCGTTTTGACCTTCGACCGTTTGAGCAGCGTTTTCCTTGCCAACCTTGCGCACGAAGAAAACCAGCCCGACCATTTGGTGCTGAAAAATCCGCAAGTCATGATAGACGTAAACTACAAAGAATACGCCTCGCCCGAAACCCGCTATTGTCCGGCCGGCGTGTATGAAATCGTCGAAGAAAACGGCAGCCCGCGTCTGCAAATCAATGCCGCCAACTGCGTTCACTGCAAAACGTGCGACATCAAAGACCCGACGCAAAACATCACTTGGATTTGTCCCGAAGGCGCGAGTGGACCGAATTACGGCGGAATGTAATTGACTGTTTGAAGTCAAAATCTAAAGGCCGTCTGAAAAGTTTCAGACGGCCTCTATCCTATTATTTCATCAATGGAAGCATTATGAACACGCACATTTGGCAGGCAGGCCGATTTGAAATCGCCTTAGACAAACCCAAAATCATGGGCATCGTTAATCTGACCCCCGATTCATTTTCCGATGGCGGCACCTATTCGCAAAATGTCCAAATAGCATTGGCACATGCTGAGCAGCTGCTGAAAGACGGTGCGGATATTCTCGATATCGGCGGCGAATCTACCCGTCCAGGTTCGGACGATGTTTCTCTCGAAGAAGAATGGGCTAGGGTGCAGCCGGTTTTGGCGGAAGTCGCCAAGTGGAATGTTCCCGTCAGCTTGGACACGCGCCGCACGGTGATTATGGAAAAAGCCTTGGTGCAAGGCGGCGTCGATATTATCAACGATGTTGCCGCATTGAGTGATGAAGGTGCAGTCGCATTGCTGGCGCAACAGCCGAATACAGGCGTGTGTCTCATGCACATGCAGGGTTTGCCCAAAACCATGCAGCTGAATCCGCAATATCAAGATGTCGTCGAAGAAGTCGCGCGTTATTTGAAAGCACGTGCGGCAGAATGCGTTCAAGCAGGCATTGCCCCTGAACGCATCACGCTAGACCCCGGCTTCGGTTTCGGCAAAAACCTGCAACACAACATTACCCTGATACAACATTTGCCTGAGTTGATGGACGCAACCGGATTCCCCCTTCTGATCGGCGTATCGCGCAAACGTATGATTGGCGAACTGACAGGCGAACAAGATGCCGCCAAACGCGTACACGGCAGCGTCGCAGCCGCTTTGGCCACAGTGGCTAGAGGCGCGCAAATCATCCGTGTTCACGATGTCAAAGCAACATCGGACGCTTTGAAAGTTTGGGAAGCATTGGGCATATCGGCATAATACCCGAATAGAAAACCAACAGGCCGTCTGAAACATTGGCCCGGTATCTTGAACAAGCAACAAGTTATGCTATAATCCGCATCTACTCTTGACGGGTCTGTAGCTCAGGGGTTAGAGCAGGGGACTCATAATCCCTTGGTCGTGGGTTCGAAACCCACCGGACCCACCAAATATTAAAAATGCCCGAGGCTTTTGGCTTCGGGCATTTTTTATTCATTGTTTTTTTGATGGGGTTAAGATTCAAATTGATAAAGGTGAAGAGATAATTTACACTGCAAAATTAGGTTTAGGTAGTGGATTTTCGACAAATGGAACTATAGGGTGGCAATGGACAGCATTTAAGAAAAAAACACCAAATATAAGATTAAAAGCACCAATATCTAAGTTTAGTGCAAATGTAAGGAAAAATTAAATGATAGCATTAATACCTTATATATTTTTTGGTTTGATATTTTTGTATCTTGTTACTATAGTAACTAATTTTGTATTGGTCTATAAAATTCTAAAATCAGAAGGAATGACCTTAAGTTTTTTTGAGTATTTCATTACTGCTAGGTTTATGAGTTTTAAGTTTTTTAGGGTTTTATTTGGGTGGAAAAAATATCAAATAGATCTTATTTAAAGGCATTGAGAATAAATTGTATCTTTGCTACAATTATTTTTCTGTTAGAAGCTTATCATTATATTTTGTGATTTTGCTTCCTAAGCCCCATAACTACGACCCCAGGTAGAATACAATGAAGAATAATGTTAAAAATTGGACAACGAAAGAAGTCAAGCAATCATTAGATGAATTTAATGATGTTTTAATTAAAAATACTTTTCTTCTTCAGTATCTGAAAAAAGAGTTTTCAGCTTCAAGTGCTTATTGTTTGTCTATGCTGCCTGAAGAAGAAGATATATATGAAATATTGGTTAATGGGAATATTATTGTTGATTTAGAATTTAATAAACATACAAATGAAACAGTTGTTATTAATGTTACTGATGTTGATGAATACTTGAAAACTTTAACCAATGAGAGTGGTAGAGTATTTTTTACATTAGCAAAAGAAATCGGCAAACAGAAAAACATTTAACAAGAGCGAAATACAAATTAAAAACTCAATGGAGTGATGGCGTATTTAGGATAGATATGTTGAATGAAAAAAACAAATCTTTGTTTTTGGGGCTGACGTAGATTAGCAGTATGGAAATTTTTGTCGTGTAGGAATATGTCGCCCAGACTTGAAAGCAACGCTTCCATCAGGTAAAAGAGTGTATATTGAGTACGATCGAAGCACTTCATCGCGCGGAATACCACACGCAGATAGAATATTCAGCAATGATAAAAATGCTATTGTTATTTTAAGGACGTTAGATTGATTATGTAATTACTCTACGGTATTTGGCTTCATTACCATTGCCAGAAGGTTAATCTGTAGAAAAAGTGTAATCATTTTAATGGTTGATATTTTATAAACCAAAATAATACCGTCTGAGATTTCACAATCCAGACGGTATTTTATATTCTAAAGAAATATTTACAAGGTAAAACTCTATGGACTCATAATCAAAATTATGTTCATCATGGCTACGAAAGTTTTACTAACATTCCCAATTTTGTATTGGAAAAAGACCGTTACGTTGATTGGGAAGATACTTGGCGTACTTTTTGACTAGGGAATAAGTAAATGGAGAGCAGTTACTTTTTGCTTGCTCTGGTCGATATCTTTCTACTATTAATTTTTCCGAGTAATACTACATGCCCCTATATTGAGAGGCTGATGATTATTTCGATATAGCTTGACTGTTTTCAGACGGCCTGAAGATTTAATCAACCATTCTGCGTATTTCGTTGATGGGGATGCGCGGGGTATAGAGTATGTCGTAGGTTGGTTTGTCCAAAAGATCTTGCAGGGAGTATTGATCTAAATGGTTGAAGAAGGCTTTGATGGCGCCGGTAATGATGCCGGTCAGTCGGCAGGAGGGGGTGATAAGGCATTCGTTGTTATCGCCCATGCATTCGACAACTTGCATCGGCTCAAGATGGCGCACCACTGCACCGATATTGATGTTTTCAGGATTGTCTGCCAAGCGCAAACCGCCGCCTTTGCCGCGCACGCTGACCAGAAAACCGCCTTTGACTAATGAGGTAACCACTTTCATCAAATGGCTTTTGGAAATATTGTAAGTCTCGGCAATGGTGCTGATATTGACGAGGGTGTCATCATTGATGGCGGTATAAACCAATACGCGCAATCCGTAATCGGTATGTTGGGTCAGATACATGGCTGGCTCTTTAGATATTTTTATTATATGTCAAAAGCGTAGTACTTGGAGAGGGGCTGTTTGACTTTATGTGGGATTGGGTTTCATAATATCTGAAACATTTGAATTAATCCAGTTTGACAGACTGTTGCTATTATAACGAACTTATGAAACCCTTGAAACGCCACCCTGCCTTAATAGAACTTTCCCGTGAGCATCATGGCTCGCTGTCGTTGTGTGTCCGCCTCCTGCGTACGCCGGAGCAAAGCCATCAAGCGGAGCTGGATCCTCATTTTGTGGAACTTGAGCCACATTTTTTGGAGGAGGAAACCATGTTTGCGCCGTATTGGGATAAGGTTGATCCGGCGTTGAGGCAGCGTTTTGAATGCGATCATGCCAAGTTGCGTGCGATGATGGCTCATCCTGAATATATGAATGAATCATGGAATAAGGATTTTGCGGTAACTTTGCGCGATCATGCGCGTTTTGAGGAACGCGAGCTTTTTCCTGCGATTGAACCTTTTTTGCCTTTGCCTGAGAATGTGTAATAGGAAAGGGAATCGATGGCCGTCTGAAAAGTTTCAGACGGCCTCTGTTGCTGTTTTATTATGATATAAAAATTGAAGGAACCACCATGAACGATTTGTTCAAACATCCTGTATGGGCAATGGCCTTCCGCCCGTTTTATTTGTTGGCGGCTTTGTATGGCGCATTGTCTATATTGCTTTGGGGCTTCGGCTATCAGGGTACGCCTGAATTGCCGGGTTTTTATTGGCATGCCCATGAAATGATTTGGGGCTACGCCGGATTGGTTGTCATTGCATTCTTGCTGACGGCTGTGGCAACTTGGACTGGCCAACCGCCCACGCGCGGTAAGGCGTTGGCAGGTTTGACTGCATTTTGGCTGCTTGCGCGTTTGTGTGCGTTTATTCCCGGCTGGGGTGCGACGGCAAGCGGCATATTCGGTACGATCTTTTTCTGGTATGGCGCGGTATGCATGGCTTTGCCGGTAATCCGTTCTCAAAACAAGCGCAACTATGTTGCCGTATTTGCTATTTTTGTTTTAGGCGGTACCCATTTCGCCTTCCATATGAAAATGCAGCCGTTTGATGCCATCGCGCTGATGACCGGTTTGCAATCTGGTTTGATTATGGTGGCCGGATTTATCGGTTTGATCGGTATGCGGATTATCTCGTTCTTTACGTCCAAACGTTTGAACGTGCCGCAAATTCCCAGCCCTCAATGGGTAGCGCACGCATCGCTTTGGCTGCCTATGCTGACTGCCATGATGATGGCGCATAACATATTGCCGGGATTGGCTGCTTTGTTCTCTTTTGCTGCCGGTGTGATTTTTACTGTGCAGGTGTACCGCTGGTGGTATAAAGCCGTACTGAAAGAGCCTATGCTTTGGATTTTGTTTGCCGGCTATCTGTTTACCGGCTTGGGTTTGATTGCGGTCGGTCTTTCCTATTGGATTTCAAACTTCCTGAATTTGGGCGTGCACCTTATCGGCGTTGGCGGTATCGGCGTGCTGACTTTGGGCATGATGGCGCGAACTGCGCTTGGCCATACCGGCAACTCCATTTATCCGCCGCCTAAAGTGGTTCCTGTTGCCTTTTGGTTGATGATAGCCGCAACGGTTATCCGTGTTTTGGCTACCTTTGTGAGCGGTACGGCATACACGCACAGTATCCGTTGCTCCGCCGCTTTGTTTGCCGCTTCTTTGCTGTTGTACGCATGGAAATATATTCCTTGGTTGATCCGTCCGCGTTCGGATGGTCGTCCGGGTTAACGGTTTGGCAAAATGAAAAGGCCGTCTGAAAAGTTTCAGACGGCCTTTATTATTGATAATAAAAAAGCCTTTCAGAATATGAAAGGCTTTTATTGAAACTGTGGCCTCGCCAACAGGAATCGAACCTGTATTTTACGCTTAGGAGGCATACGTTCTATCCGTTGAACTATGGCGAGGCGGTAAAGGAGGGGATTTTAAACCTTTCCGGCAAAAAAAGACAATAAGCCGGCGGCAATCAAAGGGCCGACCGGAATGCCGCCGATAAAGGCAACGCCGATGACCGTGCCGATTAATAATCCGGTTACCAAAACAGGCTGTTCGCTCATCAATGGAACGCCGCGTCCGGCAAGCCAGGCAACCAAAATGCCGATAAGGACGGCGGCAATCATTTTGAAATTGATAAACTCGGACAGCGGCGGAATCTGGATTTTACCGGAAACCAGCGGGCTCAATACACCGATGGTCAGCAGGATGATGCCCAGATGCAAACCGTGTTTTTCCACGAAGGGAATGTATTGCGACAAGGCCGTCTGCTGCATGAGCAGCAATACCGCTGCCGAAATCGTAATCGAGTTGTTGTTGCTGACAACGCCCAAAAAAATCAGCGTAACCAGAAACAAAGGGACAAAGCTGAAATTCATCGGATTAAGATACTCGGGCCAAAGATTCTTTTGCCAGTTGGATCATGGCTTCTTTGACTTCGCTATCAGGCAACACGTTCAATGAAGCGATGGCTTTGTCGACGGCTTTTTTCGCCTCGGAAATCGAATATGGCAAAGCGTCGGAGTTGACGACATAGTCGTGGATTTTTTCAAAATAGCTGCGGTCGGCATTTTCCAAAGCGTGGCGCACATCGTTTGCAGCCTGCTCGGAGCCGTTTCGCATCAGGTAAATCAATGGCAGGGTAGGTTTGCCTTCTGCCAAGTCGTCGCCGACGTTTTTGCCGATTTCTTCGGTTTCGCCTGAATAGTCCAATACATCGTCAATGATTTGGAAAGCCGTACCGACGTACATGCCGTAGTCTTTCAAGGCTTGCTCGTGTTCAGGGGAAGCCTTGCCCAAAATTGCGCCGACTTGCGCGGCCGCTTCAAACAGTTTTGCTGTTTTGTATTGGATAACTTGGACGTATTGCTCTTCGGTAATATCCGTATTGCCGATGTTCATCAGCTGCATGACTTCGCCTTCGGCGATGATGTTGGTCGCATCTGCCATCACTTCCAAGATACGCATGCTGCCCGAATCAACCATCAGTTGGAAGGCGCGTGTATAGAGGAAGTCGCCGACCAAAACAGCCGCCGCGTTGCCGAAGAGGTTGTTTGCGGTTTTACGGCCGCGGCGCAAATCGCTTTCATCGACGACATCGTCGTGCAGGAGGGTGGAGGTGTGGATGAATTCCACCATCGCTGCCAGTGAGTACAATTTTTCATCGTCATGCCCGACTGCTTTGCCTGCCAAAATGGTAATAATCGGACGCAGGCGCTTACCGCCTGCGCTGATGATGTATGTGCCGATTTGCGAAATCAGCGCAACATCGGATTGAACAGCTTGGTTGATGACCGCATTAACTTTGGCAAGGTCATCGGGCAGGTGGCGTTGGAAGTAAGGCAGGTTTTCGAGCATAAAACATTCTCTGTTGACAAAACGGAGCGGGGCTCCAATGAATCTGTTTAAACCCGTACATTCGGTCGGGGTAATAACGTTGCATAAAGATATCAGCAATCCAGCGCATGATTATATCAGTTAAAAAGCATGCAACATATCTTTCAGACGGCCTTTTCACTTGTAAATAAAATAAATTTTGACAAAACAGGTAAATAGAAATAGAATGACTCGTTTCGCACATGGTGTGCGGAATGTTAACCTAATTCTCATGGAGTTGAGTATGTACGCGGTCGTAAAAACCGGCGGTAAACAATATAAAGTTTCCGTTGGCGAAAAATTGAAAGTAGAACAGATACCAGCCGAACTCGACAGCCAAATCGAACTGACTGAAGTTTTGATGATTGCTGACGGCGAATCTGTAAAAGTAGGCGCACCTTTTATCGAAGGCGCAAAAGTAACAGCTAAAGTCGTTGCTCATGGTCGTGGCGAGAAAGTACGCATTTTCAAAATGCGTCGTCGCAAACACTACCAAAAACGCCAAGGCCATCGCCAAAATTTCACCCAAATCGAAATCGTGGCAATCGCCTAATTTCAAGTAAGTTCAGGAGTATTACAAATGGCAAGTAAAAAAGCAGGCGGTAGCACCCGCAACGGTCGCGATTCAGAAGCCAAACGCTTGGGCGTTAAAGCCTACGGCAACGAGCTGATTCCGGCAGGCTCTATCATCGTTCGTCAACGTGGTACTAAATTCCACGCAGGTGACAACGTAGGCATGGGCAAAGACCACACTTTGTTTGCTAAAGTCGACGGTTACGTTGAATTCAAAACCAAAGGCGCGCTGAACCGTAAAACTGTCAGCATCCGTCCTTACACCGGTTCTGAAGAATAATCGTTTTACGATTGAAAGCCGCATTCCTTTTCGGAATGCGGTTTTTATTTGTCAGACTGTTTTGTCTGTTTGATAAAATCCGTATGTCGTGAGGCTTGATTTATATTAAGGCCAAAGTAAAAACGTGCTTACAATCGATGGCCTTTGTTTTATTCTATCGACTCTTTCTATATAATCTATCAAATGCCTTTGATTTACCCTCATGTAGCTAAACACAGTAAACTTAAGGCCGTCTGAAAAAATCCGTATCAGTTGAATACAAGGAATTCCTCCCATGAGCTTACACAGTGATATTCTCGTCGTCGGCGCAGGCCCTGCCGGATTAAGTTTTGCCGCAGAGTTGGCCGGAAGTGGTTTGAACATAACCCTGATTGAAAGAAGTCCTTTAGAAGTGTTGCAAAATCCGCCGTATGACGGCCGTGAAATCGCATTGACGCACTTGTCGCGTGAAATCATGCAGCGATTGGGTATGTGGGATTTGATTCCAAAAGACGAAATTTATCCTTTGCGCGATGCCAAAGTGTTGAATGGCCATTCCGATTACCAGCTCCACTTCCCGCAACCGACTCAGGCGCGCGGCGAGCCTGCGGACTGCTTGGGCTATTTGATTTCCAATCACAATATCCGTAAAGCCGCTTATGAAGTCGTGTCCAAATTGGACAACGTCAAAATTCTGACCGGCACCAATGTTAAAGAAGTCAAAACTTCTGACGATGAGGCGCAAGTCATTTTGGAAAGCGGCGAAGTATTGACCGGCCGTCTGTTGTTGGCCGCCGATAGCCGCTTCTCGCAAACGCGCCGTCAATTGGGTATTTCTTCCGATATGCACGATTACAGCCGCACCATGTTTGTGTGCCGCATGAAGCATACTCTGTCCAACCTGCATACCGCATATGAATGCTTCCACTACGGCCGCACCATTGCGTTGCTGCCTTTGGAAGAACACTTGACCAATACAGTGATTACGGTGGACAGCGATAAAGCCGAAACGATTAAAAACATGTCGCCGGAAGAGTTGGCAGCCAGCGTGAAAGAGCAACTCAAAGGCCGTTTGGGCGATATGGAATTGGTCAGCACCATTCACAATTATCCTTTGGTCGGCATGATTGCCCAACGTTTCTATGGTAAACGCAGCGCGTTGATCGGCGATGCCGCAGTTGGTATGCATCCGGTGACTGCGCACGGCTTCAACTTGGGTCTGGCAAGTGCCGATCTTTTGGCTAAATTGGTTCTCGAAGCCGAGCAACGCGGTCAGGATATTGGTGCGAAGAGCCTGCTGGAAAAATACAGCACCAAGCATATGTTCCACGCCCATCCGATTTACCACGGCACCAATATGTTGCTGAAACTCTTTACCAATGAAACTGCTCCGGCGAAACTGCTGCGCGGTTTGGTATTGCGTGCAAGCAATAACTTCCCACCGCTGAAAAAACTGATTACCAAACAATTGACCGGTTAATCATTTGAAAACATAAAAGGCCGTCTGAACGATTACAGTTTCAGACGGCCTTGTTTTTTATCTACTGCTTATTCGGCTAAAACCGATTCGGGCATTTCTTGACGGACGTTTAAGGAAGTCAGTTTTTTGGTCAAGATGCTCAATACGATGCCGTAGGCAGGCAGGAAGAAGAGTGTGCAGATGGCGAGTTTGAACAGATAATCGACAAATGCGATGCCCTGCCAGTTTGCCGCCATAAATTCATCGTTGCTCGCATAAAAGGCAACGGCGAAAAACACCAGCGTGTCCAAAGCGTTGCCGACAACGGTAGAAGCTGTGGGGGCAATCCACCATGATTTCAGACGACGTAATCTGTTGAACACGAAAATATCGAGGATTTGCCCGAGCGCATAGGCGGAAAAGCTGGCCAATGCGATACGGCCGACGAAGGTGTTAAATTCGGTTAAAGATGCCCAGCCTGTCCAGTTGCCGTCATGAAAGAGGACGGAGAAGACGTAAGAGAGCAGCAGGGCGGGGAACATCACCCAAAAAATAATCCGTCTCGCCAACGGCGCGCCGAAAATGCGCACGGTCAGGTCGGTAGCGAGGAAGATAAAGGGAAAGGAAAATGCGCCCCAAGTGGTAAAGATACCGAAAATTTGAAAGGGGAACTGCACCAGATAGTTGCTGGCGGCAATAATAAAAATATGGAACAGCACCAGCCAGAAGAGCGCTTTCTTCTGCTGTGCGGCAGTAAATTCGTACATGGAAATCTTTCGGAAGTTTTTCAGACGGCATGAAGCCTTGCGATACCGTGCAATAGAAAAAGTCTTGCAATGAAAAGGGCGTTAGGCCGTCTGAACGGGATTATTGTGCATCGTGTTTAAACAGGCGTTTGCGTGCCAAAGCTTCAAACTCTGTGCCTGCTTTGCCGTAGTTGGCAAACGGATGAATGGCGATGCCGCCGCGCGGTGTGAATTCGCCGAATACTTCGATGTATTTCGGATCCATCAGGGCGATGAGGTCTTTCATGATGATGTTGACGCAGTCTTCATGGAAGTCGCCGTGGTTGCGGAAGCTGAAGAGATAGAGTTTCAGTGATTTGCTTTCCACCATTTTGATATGGGGGATGTAGCGGATGTAGATGGTGGCAAAGTCGGGCTGGCCGGTCATCGGGCAGAGGCTGGTGAACTCGGGGCAGACGAATTTGACGAAATAGTCGTTGTCGGGATGTTTGTTGTCGAACGCTTCCAAAATTTCAGGCGCGTATTCGCTCGGGTATTGGGTTTTCTGGTTGCCCAAAAGGGAGATGCCTTGCAGCTCTTCGTTGTTGCGGGACATGAGGTTTCCTTAGTTTTTTAATGTGGGAGGTTTTCGAACCACGGGTGCGGATTGTAATATAAATTGCATGGCTTGTGCGGATTTTATAGCGATGAATCAGCAGGATAGGTTTCAGACGGCCTGTTTTGTATTTTATGAAACCTGTTTTCCGCTTTACAATAGCAGCCAATCAACAGGCCGTCTGAAAGTTTTGTATGTCTTTAGCCCAACCCAAACGTATTCTGATCATCAAATTGCGCCATCATGGCGATGTGCTTTTGAGCACGCCGGTGGTCGATGCGCTGAAAACCCGTTTCCCCGATTGCGAAATCGATATGCTGGTGTATGCCGGTACGGGGCAGCTGATTGCCGATAATCCGCAGATTGCTCAGATTTTTACCATTGATCGAAATTGGAAGAAACTGGGCGTATTCAAACAGTTGGCGTGTGAGAAAAATCTTTTTTCAAAGCTGAAGGCACGCGATTATGACTGGGCTTTCAACCTGTCCGACCAATGGCGCGCGGCAATAATTGCCAAACTGTGCGCCCGTTGTAGCGTGGGTTTGGACTGCATCAAGCGCGACGGTTTCTGGTGGCGTTTCTGTCATGATTTTATCAACCATGAGCTTGATACCAGCCATCATATCGTTGAAAACCAATTGAATATCCTCGCGCCGCTTATCCAGCCGGAAGATGTAGCCGATGCCAAAGTGCGCCTTTGGGTGGCACAAGATGCAAGGGAAAGCATGCAGCAGAAATTGCGTGAGCAGGGTTGGAACGGCGAAGATTATGTGTTGCTGCACCCGGGGGCGCGCTGGCATTTCAAATGTTGGGAAGACGGCAAAAACGCCGCCATCGTACAGCTTCTGCTCAACAGCGGGCAGAATGTCGTATTGACTGCTTCTCCCGATACTGTCGAGCAATACATGCTTCAGGAAATTATAGGTCGTCTGAATATTCCGGAGGGCGGAAAAGTATATGTGTTGTCCGGATGCTTGAGCCTGCGTGAATTGGCGGCGGCCATTGAGGGCGCCAAGCTGTTTGTCGGTGTCGACTCCGCACCGATGCACATCGCTGCTGCTTTGGATAAACCGCAAATCGCTTTGTTTGGCGCGTCATGGGTGGATAAATGGCGTCCGTATTCCGAGCAGGCAGAAGTTATTTATGCCGGCGATTATGCCGAATTGCCCAACCCCGACAGTATCGATACCAACGATCCGACCCGTTTGTTGAAAGCGATTCCGTTGCAGGATGTGTGGGATAGAATTTCTGCCAAATTGGAGGCGTTAGAGGCTTAAAACCGCTTACCACGATCCGTTAAACGTTTTAGCTTTGCGCCAAAATGCCCATTTGGAACGGCGGCCGATTTCCAGCGTGCCGCCGTTTTCGCCGTCTGTGGCAATGCACACGGTTTTCAGACGGCCTGAAGCGAGTGCGTCCCATAAAGGCGCAAACCAACGGGTTTCCCAGCTTTCCAAAATATCTTTGTATGCCCAAACATCGCCTGTCTGCAAGGTGGAAACCAAGTCGTCCAAAAAGATAAGGCCGTCTGAAACTGTGCTGCCTGTTTCTTGAACCATCTCAAACCAAGCCTTCAAATCGTATGGTGCATTGATTTTGGGCGTATCTGAAAAACGCGCCCATGCGCTGTCTGAAGCGACAATATCCGCAGACTGTGTACCGTCCGCGTCATTCCACAGCCATAAACCGTTGATTTCCGGAAAGCCTTGTTGTTCACGCGCTTGGTTAATCGGATGCGTGTGGAGAAACATTTGGATTTCCGTCTGCATGGCCAACCAAGACACCGCATCTTCGCCATGTGCCTGACCGTCCATTTCCGGCTGCCCGCACACATCCAAAACACATTCCGCGCCCCAATCTTCAATCTTCGACATACTAAGCAGCCACATACTTTCGCAAAGCGGCTCGAATTGCCAATCTTTATCTTGATAAAACGCCGACAAATCCGCACATAACCGCTGAGCCTCCTCTTTTGGGATGCCGATAAACTCGCCGCTGATAATGTTGACATGGTGCATGCCCATTTGTTGCCAAACCGGAGAGGCAAAAGCGGCCGCGCGTTTTTGGTTTGTGTGGCGTAAACGTTGCACTTGGGCAATAAGGCTGCCGCTCCACAAATGGCGTCCGTAAAATTCAGACGGCTTGAGTGTTTCTTTGCGTAATATGCCGTAACGCAAAAGATGGTTAAAAGCAGGTAAGGCAAGCGCAGGCACGGATTCGTCGGCAAAGCGGTTGAGCGAGGGGAGGGCGAGGGTCAGCTTCATAAGCGCAAATAGATAGGAAAACCGTTATTTTACGCGACAAATGATGCGTTTCGGAACCTTGCCCTCACGCCCTGAAAAAGAGCCGTTCAGACGGTCGGTTTGGAAAAAACGGGCTGTCATGCTAGAATGCGTGGCGTAAATTTCAGAAAAACAGGGTGTAAATCAACACAATAGCCCTGATAATAACGTCAATCTCAAACACGACCTCATTTATTCCGAATGAAAACCTGATTTTCAGATCGGAAAAAAGACTCAAAGTCCTTTATCCCCAAAACTGTTTAAACCAGCAGGCGGTCGCGGCAGACCGGATGTGCCGGCATTCTGCAAACCTCAAAAAACAGACCGCCCCATTAAGGATAACGCGTGATTAAAAACAAATATTCCACTCGATTTAAAGCAACCCTCTTAGCGTTTCTGCTGCCGGCTTCAGGCATCATGACCGCATACGCCATTACCTACCCTCAACCTGCACAGACCGATTTCAAAGTCGAGCGTATTTCCGAAGAGCTGCCTGCCGTTTATGTGGAAACCAATACCTATCAATCCAGCTATTGGGCGCAAGAAGCCGTCCAAGCCGGCGACTCTTTGGCAGACGTTTTGACGCGCATGGGTGTCAACCAAGAAGACATCAAGCAAATCATGGCGAAAAACAATGCCAACCTCGACATGAAAAACCTGCGGACCAACCAATCCGTCAACATCCGCATCGACTCTTCAGGCCAAGTGACCGACGTTCAATTCTTTACCGATGAAGAATTGGAACGCAACTTGGTGGCTTTGGAAAAAGTCAAAGGCAAATGGCGCATTTCCAATGCCGAAATTGACATGAAAACCATGCCGACCCTGCGCTCCGTGCAAATCCGCACATCCGCCATCGGCGATATGCTCCGTGCCGAAATTCCTTCCGAAGTGTATATCCAGCTCAAAGAAATCTTTGCCGATTCGTTCAATATGAGTGACTTGGGCGAAGGCGATACCGTGCGTCTTTTGTACAACAGCATGTATTTCCGCGGCCAGCAAATGGCGGTCGGCGATATTTTGGCAGCTGAAGTGGTTAAAGACGGCAAAACTTATCAAGCCTATTATTACAGCCAAGGCAAAGGCGACGAAGAAAGCGGTAGCTACTACGACCAAAACGGTAAGTCCCTGCAACAAAAAGAAGGCTTTAATACCGAGCCTGTTGCATACACGCGCATTTCTTCTCCGTTCGGCTACCGTGTCCATCCGGTTTTGCATACCGTCCGTATGCACACCGGTATCGACTATGCCGCGCCGACCGGTACGCCTATTAAGGCTGCTGCCGACGGCGAAGTGATTTTCAAAGGTTGGAAAGGCGGCTACGGTAATACCGTGATGATTCGCCATGCCAACGGTGTGGAAACCCTGTACGGCCACATGAGCGCGTTCAGCCCTGCCGACGGCAGAGTCCGTGCCGGCGAAGTAATTGGTTTTGTGGGTACAACCGGCCGTTCGACCGGCCCGCACCTGCACTACGAAGCGCGTGTCAACGGCCAGCCGGTCAACCCGACTACCGTCGCCCTGCCGACGCCGAAATTGACCCCGACCAATATGGCCGCGTTCCGCAAACAGCAAAAAGATGCCAGCACGATGTTGTCTACCATCCGCTCTTTGCCGGTTTCCGTAGCGCAGCTGGATTAATAAGATAAAGGCCGTCTGAATAAGGTTTCTTTCAGACGGCCTTTTCCACTAAAATTGATACCTCAACGCCCACGTTTACTCAGAGAAAGCTTATGTCTGCTCATCAGCCCATTATCCAATCCCTGCTTGATACCGACCTGTACAAATTCACCATGCTGCAAGTCGTGTTGCACCAATTCCCGCAAACCCACAGCCTTTACGAATTCCGCTGCCGCAACAAAGAGATGGTGTATCCGTTGGCCGATATTCAAGAAGACTTGGAACGCGAACTCGACGCCCTGTGCCAGCTGCGCTTTACCCATGACGAACTCGACTATCTGCGCAGCCTGCGCTTTATCAAAAGCGACTTTGTCGATTATCTCGAACTTTTCCAACTCCAACGTCGCTTCGTCCAAGTCAGCCCCGACGACCAAGGTCGTCTGAACATCCGCATCGAAGGCCCGATGATACAGGCGATGTTCTTCGAGATTTTCATTCTTGCCATCGTCAACGAACTCTATTTCCGCCACTTGGAAACGCCTGCCGTCATCGAAGAGGGCGAGCGCCGTTTGCAGGCCAAAGCGCAACAGCTGAAAGAAATTGCAGCTACACAAAATCCGAATGATCCGCCGTTCCTTATTTCCGATTTCGGCACGCGCCGCCGCTACACTCTTGCATGGCAGGAACACGTTATCCGCACCTTGTTAGAAGCCGCTCCCGATATCGTGCGCGGTACCAGCAACGTTTATCTGGCCAAAAAACTCGGCATCACACCCATCGGCACCATGGCGCACGAGTTCCTCCAAGCCTTCCAAGCCTTGGACGTACGTTTGCGCAATTTCCAAAAAGCCGCGCTGGAAAGCTGGGTACATGAATACCGCGGCGACCTCGGTATCGCCCTGACCGACGTAGTCGGCATGGATGCCTTCTTGCGCGACTTCGACCTGTACTTCGCCAAACTCTTCGACGGCCTGCGCCACGACAGCGGCGATCCTTATGTTTGGGGCGACAAAGCCTACGAGCATTACAAAAAACTCAAAATCGACAGCCGCACCAAAATGCTGACCTTTTCAGACGGCCTCGATATTGAGCGTTCATGGGCGTTGCACCAATACTTCAAAGACCGTTTCAAAACCAGTTTCGGTATCGGTACCAACCTGACCAACGATTTGGGACACACGCCTTTGAACATTGTCTTGAAGCTCGTCGAGTGTAACGGCCAATCCGTCGCCAAGCTCTCCGACTCCCCGGGCAAAACCATGACCACCAACAACACCTTCCTCGCCTACCTGCGCCAAGTGTTTGACGTACCTGAGCCGGAAGAGAAAGCCTAAAAACAAAGGCCGTCTGAAATATTCAGACGGCCTTTTTAATTAATCCATATCACTTTCGGGCAATTCTGCCGAACCCATGCGGCGCAGGATGATATTGGTTTTGTTGTGCATCCGTTTGCTCTTAGGGTGGTCTGCGTAAAACAGAGGAGCCGGAACGCGTGCTGTGAGCTTGGCGGCTTGTTGGCGTGTGAGGGCGGAGGCAGGTTTCTTGTAGAAATACTGGGACGCCGCTTCCGCGCCGAATACGCCGTAGTGCCATTCGATTGAGTTCAGATACAGCTCAAAAATGCGGTCTTTGTCGGTAACGGCTTCCATCATCGCGGTAATCGCCGCTTCTTCACCTTTGCGGATGTAGCTGCGGCTTTCGTTGAGAAACAGGTTTTTCGCCAGTTGCTGGCTGATGGTCGAACCGCCGGCTTTGACTTCGCCGCTTTGCTTATTGCGTTTCATAGCGTATTTGATGCCGTTCCAGTCAAAGCCGCTGTGTTCGGCAAAGTTGGCATCTTCGGAAGCAATCAGGGCTTTTTTGAGGTTGACGGAAATTTGGTCGTAAGGCACCCAGCGGTAATCCAGCTCAACATCGCGGCCTTCTTTTGCAAATTGGCTCATGCGCATGGACATGAATGCGGTTTTGCTGGGCGCGACGGCGCGGTAGGTAATGATGTTGCCGTACACATAAGCGTTGAAGAAAATGAAGATGCCGATGGGCAGGGCAATCAGCCATTTGATGATGCGGAACATGGTTACAGGGCTTTCATGTATTCGATAACAGGGCGGATATCGGGCGTAAATCCGCGCCAAATATGGTAAGAAGCGGCAGCCTGACCGACCAGCATGCCCAGGCCGTCTGAAACTTCGGCCGCACCGTTGCTTTGGGCAAAGTTCAAAAACGCCTGCGCTGCTTCGCCGTAAACCATATCGTAGGCAAGGCGGCAGCCGCGGAAAATTTCAGGGCTGACGGCAGGAAGCTGACCGCTCAAGCCGCCGGACGTGCCGTTGATGATGATATCAAAACCGCCGTTCAAATCCGCCATTGGGACGGCTTCAATGCCGAAAAGCTGCGCCAATTCCTCGGCCTTGGCGTGGGTGCGGTTGGCAATGACGATACGGGCAGGGTGGTGTTCTTTCAAAACAGGAATCACGCCGCGCACCGCGCCGCCTGCGCCTAAAAGCAAAATGGTTTTGCCCTCGATGGCAATATTTTTGATCTGCGTGATGTCGTTGGCCAAACCGATACCGTCGGTATTGTCGCCGCGTATTCTGCCGTCTTCCAACCACACCAGCGTATTGACCGCGCCGGCAGCCAAAGCGCGGTCGGAGTGCTCGTCCGCCAGCGCAAAAGCTTCCTGCTTGAATGGGACGGTTACATTCGCACCTTGCCCGCCCTCGGCACGAAACGCCGCAACAGCCTCGGCAAAACCGCCGATTTCGGTACAAATGCGCCCATATTCGATGGCCGCACCTTCCTGTAGCGCAAATTGCTGATGGATTTGCGGCGATTTACTGTGTGTAATGGGATTGCCGAAAACGGCGTAACGGGGGAGGGCGGTCATGGTCGTGTTCCAAGAGACGGGAAGGCTATTTTATAACGGCGGCGTACAGATGGAAACGATTCCGTCTGAAACGGTTGTCAGGTAGCATGACGGAATGTTTGTTTCTTGAAAAAAAGTCGTTTTTTTTTTGTTACAATTTAACTTTATTTTGTTGACAAGGACGAAAGAGTCGGACATGAAAAAGATGTTGTGCTTGGCAGTATTTGCATTAGGGTTGGCAACGCCGGCGGTGGCGGCGGATTGGGTGTTGGTAGATATTGACAATGACAATAATACCACGTTTGGTGATGCAGACAGCCGTACGGACAATAGAGCATGGTTTGAACATAGGTACGCAAAGCCGCAAAAGATTGGCGATGGAAAATTTTTTAATACAACTAAAACGTTGAGAGAAATGGATTGCAGTGGTAAACGTTTTAGGATGTTGACAGTAACGGCGTATTCCAAATCGGGAAACCCTATCGGCTCTGATACACGATCCTATACCGAATGGGATTATGTTATTCCCGGTACGGTTGGAGAGAGTATGTACAAATTTGTCTGCAACCGCTATCCTCGCTGACCGTTTTCAAATCAAACAACAGATGCCGTCTGAACTGCTTTCAGACGGCATCTGTTTTGTCGGCATTCGGACAAAAGAGCGGGCATTCCGCTTTTGAACAGACAAACCGAAGCATATTGTTGACAATCTTGCCGTCTGAAACTATATTTCATTGCGTAAAAACGGGTGCCCTGATGTATTTCAGACGGCCTTACCGTGGTAGAATAACAACTTAAACCCATTCCCTCAGGAGCTGAAGATGTCCATCAAAGACGCTGTAAAACTGATTGAAGAAAGCGAAGCCCGCTTCGTAGATTTGCGCTTTACCGATACCAAAGGCAAGCAGCACCACTTTACTATCCCCTCCCGCATCGTCCTCGACGATCCCGAAGAATGGTTCGAAAACGGTCAAGCGTTTGACGGTTCGTCCATCGGCGGTTGGAAAGGTATTCAGGCTTCAGATATGCAGTTGCGTCCCGATGCGTCTACAGCCTTCGTTGATCCTTTCTACGACGATACCACCGTTGTCTTTACCTGCGACGTTATCGATCCGGCCGACGGCCAAGGCTATGACCGCGACCCCCGCTCTATCGCACGCCGCGCCGAAGCCTACTTGAAATCTTCCGGCATCGGCGACACCGCCTATTTCGGTCCTGAGCCTGAATTCTTCGTTTTTGACGGCGTAGAATTCGAAACTGACATGCACAAAACCCGTTACGAAATCACTTCCGAAAGCGGCGCATGGTCAAGCGGCCTGCACATGGACGGTCAAAATACCGGCCACCGTCCGACCGTTAAAGGCGGTTACGCACCTGTTGCGCCGATTGACTGCGGTCAAGACCTGCGTTCTGCCATGGTCAATGTTTTGGAAGAACTCGGCATCGAAGTGGAAGTTCATCACGCCGAAGTCGGTACCGGCAGCCAAATGGAAATCGGTACCCGTTTTGCCACTTTGGTTAAACGCGCCGACCAAACCCAAGACATGAAATACGTGATTCAAAACGTTGCCCACAACTTCGGCAAAACCGCTACATTCATGCCTAAACCGATTATGGGCGACAACGGCAGCGGTATGCACGTTCACCAATCCATTTGGAAAGACGGTCAAAACCTGTTCTCAGGAGACGGCTATGCCGGTTTGTCCGATACCGCACTTTATTACATCGGCGGTATCATTAAACACGCCAAAGCCTTGAACGCGATTACCAATCCGTCCACCAACTCCTACAAACGCCTTGTGCCACACTTTGAAGCGCCGACCAAACTGGCATATTCTGCCAAAAACCGTTCCGCTTCCATCCGCATCCCGTCTGTGAACAGCAGCAAAGCACGCCGTATTGAAGCGCGTTTCCCTGATCCGACCGCCAACCCATATTTGGCGTTTGCCGCTTTGTTGATGGCCGGTTTGGACGGTATCCAAAACAAAATCCATCCGGGCGACCCTGCCGATAAAAACCTGTACGACCTGCCTCCGGAAGAAGATGCATTGGTGCCGACCGTTTGCGCTTCTTTGGAAGAAGCACTGGCTGCCCTCAAAGCCGACCACGAATTCCTCCTGCGCGGTGGCGTATTCAGCAAAGACTGGATCGACAGCTACATCGCCTTTAAAGAGGAAGATGTCTGCCGCATCCGCATGGCACCGCATCCTCTGGAATTTGAAATGTATTACAGCCTGTAAAACAGCTGAAACATTTTAAATAGGAAATCAAAGGCCGTCTGAAACTGGATTTGAAGTTTCAGACGGCCTTTAGGCTTAAAATAGATAGGGTGCTTGAATTAGGTATGATAGCGAGAAGCAATGAATCATGCTGTTTGAAAGCCTTTATGGAATCAGTTCCTTGTGTTAAATTGTGCTAATAAAATCATTTCGTCAAAAAGGTTGGGCAGAATGAAGAAGATAATTGGTTTGGCCATTGCTGCGGCATTTGGTTTGAGCGCGTGCAGTAATTTGGATCACAAAACCGCGCACGAGGTCATGTCGATTTCCAATGACCGTATTTTAAAAGAAGACCACAGCTTTAACATCACAGGCAGCTCTCAAGTATATATCAGCCCATTGGCTGAAGCTGTATTGGCAGATGAAAAGGTGGAAGAGAAAGCCGAAGCGAAAGCAGAGGATGCCAAAGCCAAAGAGGGGGAGGCGGCAGCCTCTATGGAGGTTGCTCAAGAAGACGACGCTGCTTTGAAGCAGGAGTTTTCTGAACGAGAAGAGGCTGAGTTCCGCAATGCAATGCTTGATGCCTTGCCGGACGGCAATATCGCACAAGTTGCCGTTGATTATCTGGATAAATATCCTGCCATATCCAGTTACATGGAAGGGGTTCATCTGAATTATGAGGTAGCTGTTGACTTATCAACGCGTCAGTTTGAGATGATTCCTGAATTGGCCATCAACAACCACAATGAAAAACTTAGTATCAAACTTCCTATGAAACTGGATGCGGAAAAATGGGAAATTTATATGGATCCGCCTGCCAGTGCTGCTGCCATTATTAGTGTGTACACCGATGAGAAAATCGGTAAACGTTTAATCAAAGAACCTTTAAAATTGAGTTTGAAAGAAATCGGTGATTCGAAAGGCGTGCCTTTTGATCATATTGCAGAGGCGGGAGTACGTGCTTTTTTGAGTGCCAATAAGGCTATGCCTGCCGATGCATATGTATTTAAAGAAATGGATGCCTTTGGTAAGGCAAATCATGCACGCTATCGTGTACGTCATGTCATGAAACCGGAGTATGATTCTGTCGTAATGAAGGCAATGGCTAAGGCTTTTGATGAAGAATTGTCGAAATTACAGAAAACGCCTCAACCAGGGTCAACAGAAGAAGATTATAAAAATGCGCGGGAATTTTTCAGTATGTTTGTCAGCATAAGTGATAACCAGCCACTTAGCTTCCAGCGTATATCCGGTAACAATCCTGTTGTCGACTATTATCTTGACCGCAAAGGCCGTATTTTGGCTTCCCGCATGTATATACAAATTAACGGTACGCATAAGGCCATCAATATTATCGGCGACAACGTGTACAGCAATTACGGCAAACCAGTCTTCAAATTTAATCCGCAAGGTAAAGGCATTACTTGGCGAGAGCTGAAAGAGTTTTTCGGTTCGGACAAAAAACAGGAAGATTAAAGCCTCAGGCCGTCTGAAAGGATATTTTCTGTTTTCAGACGGCATGTTTGATAAGGAAAACCATGTTTGCAAATTTTGATTTAGGCGTATTTCTGCTGGCAGTATTGCCCGTGTTGTTGGCCATTACCGTGCGCGAAGTGGCACGCGGTTATACGGCGCGGTATTGGGGCGACCATACCGGCGAGCAGTTCGGGCGTTTGACCCTCAATCCGCTGCCACACATCGATCCTGTCGGTACAATTGTCGTGCCGCTGGTGTGTCTGATGATTGGCAGTTTTCTGTTCGGCTGGGCGCGTCCTATGCCCATCGATTCGCGCAATTTCCGCGATCCGCGCCGCGCGTGGCGTTGGGTGTCGATTTCAGGTCCGATTGCCAATCTGATTTTGGCGTTCTTTTGGGGTTTTGTCGTCGTACTTGCCGCGTATGTGCCTGAGTCTTATCAAGCGCCGTTGGTGCAGATGGCCGGTTACGGCGTGATGGTGAACTCGATTTGGGTCGCATTCAGCCTGATTCCGATTTTGCCTTGGGACGGCGGTATTTTTCTCGATACCTTCCTTAACGCCAAGCAGTCCATGCAGTTCCGTAAAATCGAGCCATACGGTACATGGATTATCCTGATTCTTTTGTTTACCGGCCTGCTGGCCAAACTGATTTGGCCGATTATTGCCATGATTCAGACAGCAGTGCAGATGGTTGTCATGCTGTTTATTTAAATGTTTTGGCTGAAAAGGCCGTCTGAAATTCAGTTTCAGACGGCCTTTTTCATTGTGCAACATGTAAATACGATTGGAAAAGTTGCTTAAAAATTGTACAATTTCAGCCCTTTTAATTTGGCGCACACATCATGCACATCGGCGGCTATTTCATTGACAACCCCATCGCACTTGCCCCCATGGCAGGTATTACGGACAAACCGTTCCGCCGGATTTGCCGCGAGTTTGGTGCAGGGTGGGCGGTATGCGAAATGCTGACCAGCGATCCGAGCTTGCGCCATACCAAAAAAACCTTGCGCCGCAGCGATTTTGAAGGCGAGGGCGGAGTGGTGGCCGTGCAGATTGCCGGCAGCGATCCGCAGCAGATGGCGGAAGCCGCGCGGTATAACGTCGGCTTGGGCGCTCAGGTGATTGACATCAATATGGGCTGTCCGGCCAAAAAAGTCTGCAATGTGCAGGCAGGCAGCGCATTGATGCAAAACGAGCCTTTGGTTGCCGAAATCTTGGAAGCCGTTGTCAACGCGGTGGACGTACCCGTTACCCTCAAAACCCGTTTGGGCTGGCATGACGAACATCAAAACTTGCCGACCATCGCCAAAATCGCCGAAGAATCAGGCATCGCAGCCCTTGCCATTCATGGCCGCACCCGTACGCAGATGTACAAAGGCGAAGCGCGTTACGAACTGATTGCCGAAACCAAAGGCCGTCTGAACATCCCCGTTTGGGTCAACGGCGATATTACCTCACCGCAAAAAGCCGCCGCCGTCCTCAAGCAAACCGCCGCCGACGGCATCATGATAGGGCGCGGCGCACAAGGCAGGCCGTGGCTTTTCCGTGATTTAAAACATTACGCCGAACACGGCGTTTTGCCGCCAGCCTTGAGCTTGGCAGAATGCAATACCACCATTTTGAACCACATCCGCGCCATGCATGAATTTTATGGAGAAATTGCCGGAGTACGCATCGCCCGAAAACACATCGGCTGGTACATCGACGAAATGCCCGACGGCGAACAGACACGCCGGGACATCAACCGCTTGGACAGTGCTGCGGCACAATACGATACCCTTGCCGCCTATCTTGAGACGCTTTCAGAGAAAACCGACCGCTGGGTGTGTCACTATCGGGAAAGCTGAAGAGTTTCAGACGGCCTTATCATCTAAAAAATAAATCTATTTAAAAACAAACTCAAAGAAAGATATCACGATGAATCAAACGACGACTGACATTGCGCAATGTATTGAACAAAACTTACGACAATACTTCAAAGACTTGGATGGTACAGAACCTTGCGGCGTGTACGATATGGTGTTGCACCAAGTTGAAAAGCCGATGCTGATTTGCGTGATGGAACAATGCGGCGGCAACCAGTCTAAAGCGGCGGCCATTTTAGGGTTAAACCGCAATACCTTGCGCAAAAAGCTGCAGCAGCATGGTTTGTTGTAATAGGGAGGATAGGGCAGACATTTCTGCCTGCCTATAATGAAAGAACCGGCCGGGTCATTTATCCACTAGTTAAATATATTTAGATTTGCTGACACAATAAAAACAGCTTGAAAAGGTTTCAGGCCGTCTGAAAACCAGAGAAGAAACGATTAATTTTTTACCATGAGTTGAACCATGCTTTACCAAATACTCGCACTGTTAATCTGGGGCAGCTCGTTTATCGCTGCCAAATATTCCTACGAGATGCTCGATCCGACGCTGATGGTTGAGGCGCGATTGTTGATTGCCGCATTGATGGTGTTGCCGTCGTGCCGCCGTCATTTGGGCAGGATTCCGCGGAGCGAGTGGAAGCCGTTGTTGTGGATTTCCTTTGTCAACTACGTTGTCGTTTTGATGCTCCAGTTTATCGGTTTGAAATATACATCTGCGGCCAGCGCGGTTACCATGGTGGGGCTGGAGCCTTTGCTGGTCGTCTTTGTCGGTCATTTCTTCTTCAACGACAAAGCCAAACTTTACCACTGGATTTGCTGCGCGGTGGCGTTTGCCGGCGTGGGCATGATGGTCATGGGCGGTGCAGAAGAGGGCGGTACGATTGACTGGTTCGGCTGTTTGCTGATTTTGCTCGCGGGATTCGGTTTTGCAGGCGTGATACGTCCGAGCCAGCAGATGATTGTCCGTATTGGTGCGCCTGCATTTACCGCGGCTTCCATGGCAGTGGCGGCGGTGTTGTGCCTGCCGTTTTCGCTGGTGTTGGCGGACAGTTATCAAATCAATTGGTCATGGGGCGGTACGCTGTCGGTTTTGTATATGGGGATTGGCTGTAGTTGGCTTGCCTATCTGTTGTGGAACAAAGGCATGAACACAGTCCCTGCCAACGTCTCCGGCCTGCTGATTTCGCTTGAGCCTGTCATCGGCGTTATCATGGCGGTGTTAATTTTGGGCGAACATTTAAGTACCATGTCTGCGATGGGCATTACCGTCGTTATTGCGTCCACTTTTGTCGCCGGTATGCTGACGCGTGTGAGCAACAAACATAAAAAGGCCGTCTGAAAACGGTTTCAGACGGCCTCAAGCAAGCAGTATCATTTTTAATAAAACATTTTGGGAAAATTTCCATGAAACGCATTTGCTTTTGCTTGCCTGCCCTATCTTGGCGTCGGCTGCCCCCGATAACGACAAAGCCGCTGTACAGGCCGTCATTGCCAAGTATTACAATCGACCGCTTGCCGCGCACAAATGCCAGCTAACCTACGCCCCCGTTGCCTTACTCATGCCATGATGCACAGGCATGGCGGCGAAAAAAATGGGATTTAAATAGGCAAAAGCAAAAGGCCGTCTGAAACCAAGTTTCAGACGGCCTTTTACAATAAAATTGTTAACAATATTTGTAAAAACCTACTGCTAAAAATGCGAAACTGGGGGATAATACCGCCCTGAAAATTCATCCCATACTGATTAAACCTTCAACAAAGGAAATCCAAATGTCTTCCATCAAACGCGCCCTGATCAGCCTATCCGACAAGACAGGCGCAGTCGAATTTGCCCAAACCCTGACCAAGCTCGGTGTTGAAATCCTCTCTACCGGCGGTACAGCAAAGCTCTTGGCTGATGCAGGCGTTCCCGTTATCGAAGTTGCCGACTATACCGGCTTCCCCGAAATGCTCGACGGCCGCGTGAAAACTCTGCATCCGAAAATCCACGGCGGCATCCTCGGCCGTCGCGATTTGGACAAACACGTCGCCAAGATGGAAGAGCACGGCATCGGCAACATCGACCTCGTGTGCGTCAACCTCTACCCCTTCGCCGCCACCATTGCCAAACCAAACTGCACACTGGAAGACGCGATTGAAAACATCGACATCGGCGGCCCGACCATGGTGCGCTCTGCCGCGAAAAACTGGAAACACGTCGCCATCGTTACCGATACCGCCGATTTCCCTGCCATCGCCGCCGAACTCGAAGCCAACAACGGCGCATTGAGCGACAAAACCCGTTTCAACCTCTCACGCAAAGCATTCAGCCATACCGCCCAATACGACGGCATGATTTCCAACTACCTGACCTCGCTTTCAGACGACGTCTTGAGCGGCCAGCCCCAAATCGGCGAATTTCCAAGTCAGTTCAACCAAAGCTGGATTAAAGTGCAAGACATGCGCTACGGCGAAAATCCGCACCAACGCGCCGCGTTCTACCGCGATATTTACCCCGCCGCAGGCAGCCTTTCCGCCTACAAACAGCTGCAAGGCAAAGAATTGTCGTACAACAACATCGCCGATGCCGATGCCGCATGGGAAGCCGTCAAATCCTTTGACTCGCCGGCCTGCGTGATTGTGAAACATGCCAATCCGTGCGGCGTAGCCATCGCCTCCAATACCCTGGATGCCTACAAACTCGCCTACGCTACCGACACCACCAGCGCATTCGGCGGCATCATCGCCTTCAACCGCGAAGTCGACGGCAAAACCGTCAAACAAATTACCGACAACCAATTTATGGAAGTCCTCATGGCGCCGAAGTTCACCGCCGAAGCCCTCGAAATCGCCGCAGCCAAGAAAAACGTGCGCGTATTGGAAGTGCCGCTTGAAGCAGGTGCCAATCGCTTTGAACTCAAACGCGTCGGCGGCGGACTGTTGGTACAAACCCCCGACATCCACCGTATTAGCCGTGCCGATTTGAAAGTCGTCTCCAAACGCCAACCGACCGAGCAAGAATGGAACGACCTGATGTTTGTATGGAACGTCGCAAAATACGTCAAATCCAACGCCATCGTCTTCGGCAAAGGCGGTCAAACCTACGGCATCGGCGCAGGTCAAATGAGCCGTGTGGACAGCACCCGCATCGCCGCCCGCAAAGCGCAAGATGCCAATCTCGACCTCAACGGCGCATGTGCCGCTTCCGATGCCTTCTTCCCATTCCGCGACGGCGTAGATGTCATTGCCGAGCAGGGCATCAAAGCCATCATCCATCCCGCAGGCTCCATGCGCGACCAAGAAGTCTTTGACGCAGCGGACGAACACGGCATCGCCATGGTCGTCACCGGCATCCGTCATTTCCGCCACTAATAAGCTGATATAAAATAAAGGCCGTCTGAAAACAAAGTTTCAATATCATGAAACCAGTTTTCAGACGGCCTTTTTCAATCATCAAACAATTTAGCGGCCTAACTGCAAATCAGGACAAAGCAACCAAGCCCCAGCCAGCCCGATTCATACGGCAACACAACGCCGCCCAAGTCTAAAGCCAATCCCCTCAGAGCAAGAAACATGAAACACATCTTCCTCATCCTTACCCTCGCCGCACTCACCGCCTGCGCTTCCAGTCATACCGGCGGCTACGGCTATGCCGGCAACAACGGCGCCTCCGCAGGCGTGACCCAAACATTCCGTTGGTAAGGCCGTCTGAAAAAACAACACAGTTTTCTACAACAGAGAACAAACAAATCCCAAACGTAAAGGCAAGTTTTACACTTGCCTTTTTAATGTTATCTATCGGCTTAATAGCGCATAAATTCGTGTCATTTGCGCACTATTTATATGTTAGGAAAGGTCAAGGCCGTCTAAAAACAGGCTATGCAAAGCCATCACACGTTTCAAACCAATTTTCAATACAAATTTCATTAATTACCTAAATAAATCCAATATTCAAATCTATTACAATAGAAACTATCTAAATCATATATTATTTAATAATCATTATTGTTTAAGAATAAAAACGTAAAATCAAATAGCTAGAAAAAGCGTTTAAATAAAGCAACAAGTAAATCTAACGGGGATGACCGTTGAGAGCGAAAAAATAACACTTTATCGGAAGAGTTGATTTGCGAAACCAAACGCATATAAAATTTGGACAAGGATTCCGAATGCATTGAAGGAAGTTGACAAAAAGTGACTTGTTAAGAAACAAGCTGACAAAAAACGGCACATCGTTTCCCAAACTTCACAAGCTTCTGGAAATGTATCAGCATAAAATCCCATAAAACAGGCTTTTAGCTGCTATTCGGCCGAGTAGAGACTTTTGGCACGGGAATTGCATACACGAGATTACGGCATGAAACCGCATAAAGGGGAAACTCTGAAATGCGGCAAATGTGTGGACAGGCGGTTTGCAGCCGAGCAACACGTCCCAAAAGAAATCAAACCCCTTACAGGAAAATCGATATGAATAAAGTCTTTAAAGTCATTTGGAATCACGCGACCCAGACATGGACCGCGGTTTCCGAGATCAGCCATGCACACGGCAAAAAATCCGCTTCTGACAAGCGTAAAGCCGTAGCTGCTGCAGTTGCAGCGGCAGGTGCTTTGATGGCGTCCGGTAGTGCAATTGCTGGTTCTGATCTTGCTACTAATGATGCAGTTAATCTTTGGCCGAATGGTGTGAAAAACCCTGCTGCTGGACGCGAAGCTGTCGCTGTAGGCGCTAACGCAACTGCCTCACATCAACACACAATTGCGATTGGTAGAAATGCTACTGCCAAGTGGACCGATGCTATTTCTATTGGTAGAGGCACTGTAGCAAGCAAAGACCACGCGCTTGCTATGGCTACATCAGCAACCGCATTGGGTGTTCAATCTGTTGGTATCGGTTCATACTCTAACGCTAGTGCAAATTCCGCAGTTGCTCTTGGTCAAGAAGCAAAAGCTGGTGGTGAAGTACCAGCTGGTGCTGAAACAGGTCCTGGTACCGCAGCAGTAGCTGTAGGTTATAAAGCAAATGCATCTGCAGCCAATACGGTTGCGACAGGTATGAGCTCTGCTGCAAGTGTTGATAATGCCGTTGCGGTTGGTGTTAAAACAAATGCTTCTGCTCGTGCGGCAGCTGCATTGGGTGGATATGCAGCAGCCTCTGCTGAACGCGCTACTGCGGTTGGTGCAGCATCTAAAGCAAGCGGTACGGCCTCTTTTGCTGGTGGTACATCGGCTAATGCTGCTGGTGTAAACTCTGTTGCAGTTGGTGGTTCAATGGAGGCAGCTGAAGCTGCTCAAGCAGTTGGTAATAACTCTATTGCAGTAGGTTCTAAGTCAAATGCCCAACAAGCTTCCGACGTTGCAGTAGGCCATGGTGCGAAAGCCAATGGTACTTCTGCCGGTACTAATGCGGAAGGCTCAGTAAACAATGCCGGTTCGGCAATCGCAGTCGGTACAGAAGCTCAAGCAACTGGTATCGTAGCAATTGCTGTCGGTGAGCGCGCCCAAGCCCTGCAAAACGGCGCATTAGCATTGGGTGGCGACGCTCAAGCGAAACAAGGTTCTGACGTAGCTATCGGTCGTGGTTCCGTAGCTGATGGTACTTCTGCGGCTGCATTCGGTCCTGCTGCTAAAGCAGGTGCTCGATACGCGGTAGCATTGGGTGTACAAAGTAACGCTGCTTCTACGCAAGCGATTGCATTAGGCCGTGGTGCTAAAGCCAATGGTGGTGATTATGCAACTGCTCTGGGTAACGATGCTCAAGCAACAGCTAAAAACACTTTGGCTTTGGGTACTGAAGCTAAATCTACTATCGAAAACAGCGTAGCTCTGGGTAACGGTTCTACAACCAGCAACTTCGTACCTACCAACAGTGGTACTGTTGGCGGCTACACTTACGGTGGTTTCGCAGGCGCAACCAGCGGTTTAAATAACGGCGCAGTATTGTCTGTAGGTTCTGCAGGTAAAGAACGTCAAATCCAAAACGTTGCCGCAGGCCGTATTTCTCAAACTTCTACCGATGCAATCAACGGCTCTCAATTGTTCGCCGTAGCAAGCCGCATCGAAAATCTGAATCCATTTGTATTCCAAGGCCACGATGGTAGCGGTAGCTCACCAGCTGCAGGTACATACAGATACGATCCTAAATCAAATGCCAATAACACCCTGAAACTGATCGCTGGTGAAGGTCTGAAAATGACTTCAAACGGCACTAACGAATACACCCTGAGCGTAGTAGGTGGTGGTGCTAAAGGCGAAAAAGGTGATGCTGGTCCTGCTGGCCCTAAAGGCGAAAAAGGTGATGCTGGTCCTGCTGGCCCTAAAGGCGAAAAAGGCGATACTGGTCCTGCTGGTCCTAAAGGCGATACCGGCGCCGCTGGCGAAAAAGGCGAAAAAGGTGATACTGGTGTAAATGGCAACAGCTTCACTGTTGAAGTTGAAGATGATGACGCTAACGGTACCCATAAAATCACTATTATCAATCAAGGTGATGGTTCAATCACTACTACTATCGTAAAAGATGGTAAGAACGGTAAAGACGGCGAAGCCGGTGCTAAAGGCGAAAAAGGCGACAAAGGTGACCAAGGTGAAGCCGGCGCTAAAGGCGAAAAAGGCGACAAAGGTGACCA
>NZ_JBQCUB010000005.1:0-3357 GCF_051963655.1 Neisseria sp. P0001.S007
AGGAAAACCGGCAACATCTGAAAGAGCATCGGTTGTTGGACGGCATTATGCGCAAAGCCCACCGCAACCGTCCGCTGACGGAAACGCAAACCAAACGTAACCGGTATTTGTCGAAGACCCGTTATGTGATCGAACAAAGCTTCGGTACGCTGCACCGTAAATTCCGCTATGCGCGGGCAGCCTATTTCGGGCTGCTCAAAGTGAGTGCACAAAGCCATCTGAAGGCGATGTGTTTGAACCTATTGAAAGCCGCTAACAGGCTAAGTGTGCCTGTTGCCGCCTAAAAGGTGGCCCGGATGCCTGCTTAATCAGGTATCCAAGGGGGATTAAGGGGGTATTTGAGTAGAATCAGTGGATATTTGAAATAAAAACAGCCGAAAACCTGTGTTTAGGTTTCGGCTGTTGGGGGAAAGGAATTTTGCAAAGGTCTCATAGGTGTATTGATCGCCGAGCATGACCCAGCCGCCTGCAGGCGCATCTTCTATAGCGGAGCCAAGCTTCCCGAAAGAGAGGATGCTGTCGTTGCCTTTGCGGATGGCGGGTGTACCGTCGTCTGAAAAAGTGGTGCAGCCAGCGAGAAGGAATACTGCGGATAAAAAGGGGAAGACGTATGTTTTCATAATGTTTGTTTGAAGGTATTTAAAATCAGGCAAATGGGGGAATACTCAATCCGAATTGTTCCAACAAGCCGACCGTTTCGTAAACGGGCAGGCCCATCACGCCTGTAAAGCTGCCTTGCAAATGCTCGACAAACACGCCGCCCAAACCCTGAATGCCATACGCGCCGGCTTTGTCCATCGGTTCGCCACTTCGGATATAGGCGGATATTTCTTCGGCAGACAAGGTTTTGAAACGTACATCGCTGGTTTGCAAAACGCCGTGCATTTTCCCTTGCCAATATACGCATACGGCAGTCAGCACCTGATGCGTCTGCCCTGAAAGCCGGGCGAGCATTTCGGCTGCTTGGGCTTCGGTTTCCGGTTTGCCGAGGATGTGGTTTTGATAGGCGACCGTAGTGTCGGCAGTCAGAATCGGATATTCGGGCGACGCGTCGTGTGCGGCAAACCATTGCTCGACAGCGGCGGCATTTTTTTCCTGCGCCATACGTTGCACATAATCGGCGGCTTTTTCGTCGGAATGCGGCGTTTCGTCGATGTCGGCAGGGATACGGATAACTTTGAATCCTAGGTTTTCCAAAATTTCGCGGCGGCGCGGGCTGCCGGAGGCTAGGTAGAGTGTGTGCATAAAACTTTCTTTTTTAAGGGATATAAGGTCGCCTGAAAATTATTTTGACTGCTTGTGTTGGCCTGCCAGCCGCACATAATGCGCGGAAGAATATTTCAAAAATTCTTTTTCTTTTTCGGTCAGCGGGCGGACTTGTTTGACGGGCGAACCGACATAGAGATAGCCGCTTTCCAAACGTTTGCGTGGCGGCACCAAGCTGCCTGCACCTATCATCACGTCGTCTTCGATGACGGTATCGTCCAGAATAATCGTACCCATCCCAATCAACACACGATCGCCGATGCGGCAGCCGTGCAGCATGACTTTGTGTCCGACGGTTACGTCTTCGCCGATGATAAGGGGTGAGCCTTCGGGCTTTTCCGCGTTTTTGTGCGAAACGTGCAAGACACTGCCGTCCTGTACATTGCTGCGCGCGCCGATGCTGATGCTGTTCACGTCGCCGCGCAACACGGCATACGGCCAAACGGATACGTCTTCGGCAAGCGATACTTCGCCGATGATGACGGAGGTTTCGTCGATGAGGCAGGATTCGTGAATTTGCGGAGTATGGTCTAAGAAGGGGCGGATAGGGTTCATGTTGTTTCTTCCTTTTTGACAGTGTGGCAGGTTTCAGACGACCTGCGGCTCGGTATGGCGAAAGTATGCCGTTTTGACGCAGGTGAGGCAAGGACGGTGTCTGCCGAGATGTTGTCATGTCTTTGTAAACAATATTTTTTATGGTTAAGGAATTATTTTCCGTTAAGCCTGCCTCTCTTGTTTGCCGAAGGTAGAAAATTGTCCGTTATTATCTTGTAGTTGCAAGTAGCTGCAAACCATTCTCTTGCCATTTGAATTGGAATGATATATATTTTTAAAAAATATTTCATAAAATAACGAAACCCGATGGTTTGTTTTCAACCAGGTTTGGTGGGTTTCCAATCCCACAAACCTTGGCTTCCATCCCGTGTCCGTTTTCAAATCTATCCAATCCACCTTGTTTAAATAAAGGCGGTCGGAAGGTCGTCTGAAACTGTATGAAGGATATTCACATGAGCGAAACACAAGAGCTGACTTTTGCCAAACGGCTGAAAGAGCAGACTACAACTATTCACGATAGCGTGGACAACTTGGTTATGTCTGTCGAGCCGTTTACCAACAAAGAGAACTACATCAAATTTTTGAAACTGCAATCCGTGTTCCACAAAGCGGTTGATCATATCTATAAAGACCCCGAGTTGAACAAAGCCATTCCCGAGCTGGAATACATGGCGCGTTACGATGCGGTAACGCAAGACTTGGCGGATTTGGGCGACAAACCTTACGAATACGGCAAACCGCTGCCGCATGAAACCGGCAATAAAGCTATCGGTTGGCTGTATTGCGCCGAAGGTTCCAATTTGGGCGCAGCATTTTTATTTAAACACGCGCAAAAGCTGGATTACACCGGCGAACACGGCGCGCGCCACCTCGCTCCCCATCCGAACGGCCGCGGCAAACATTGGCGTGCTTTTGTCGAGCATCTGAATGCTTTGGGTTTAAGCCCTGAAGCTGAAGCCGAAGCGATTCAAGGTGCAAAAGATGCATTTGCGTTCTACAAAGTCGTTCTGCGCGAAACATTTGACCTGCCGGCAGGTGCGGAAGCTCCGGAAGGCTTTGTTCCGCACCGTCATTAATGGTTTGACGATATAAGTAGAGGTTGTCTGAAACACATCTGTATACGCGGATTCATAAATTCTGTTTTCAGACGACCTTCATGCTGGTGTAAGTGTTGTATTGTTTGGTTATCCGCATCTGCGGTATTTTTTAATTGGTTTGATGTAAATAATTATCAAATATTTTATCACCATCATTCCAAAATACCATTATCAAATTCAGGAGTTTTACCATGAAGGAATCATTTAAATTAAGTATGTTGGCGATTGCCTGCAGCATCGCATTGAGTGCATGCGGTTCAAGCGGTGGTGGCACGCCGTCTGCACAGTCTGCACCGATCCCGCAACAGCCGGGCAATAATTCCGGCTCGGGCGGAGGAGGTGATTCAAAACAAACAGAAGACGCTAAGAAAGCTGAAGAAGCCAAGAAAGCTGAAGAAGCCAAGAAAGCTGAAGAAGCCAAGAAAGCTGAAGAAGCCAA
>NZ_JBQCUB010000005.1:3457-130810 GCF_051963655.1 Neisseria sp. P0001.S007
GCTGAAGAAGCCAAGAAAGCTGAAGAAGCCAAGAAAGCTGAAGAAGCCAAGAAAGCTGAAGAAGCCAAGAAAGCTGAGGAAGCCAAGAAAGCTGAGGAAGCCAAGAAAGCTGAGGAAGCTAAGAAAGCTGAGGAAGCTAAGAAAGCTGAGGAAGCTAAGAAAGCTGAGGAAGCTAAGAAAGCTGAGGAAGCTAAGAAAGCCAATGAGGCCAATTCAGGTCAAGGTTTTGGCGGCGAAGGCAAAGTAATGGGCAAGGCTTTGGATGGCGGTGTCTTGGTAGCGAAAAAACGTGAAACCGGCGATTTGGAATATGCCAAAACCGAAGCTCCGACTGCCTCGGATAAAAACAGCGTCGTACTTGATGGTGTCGCCATTAATACCAAAGACGTTAAAGCGGGTGAGTTTACGTTGGGCGAAAAAAGTATGAACGGCGGTAAAACCGATGCAGCACAATATGCGGTACACAGCGGCGACCTGTTGCCTGACGTTCGTTACGGCGGTGTTGCCGATGTCAGTGATCTGCGTGATGTGAAACAGGCGTTGTTTGTCCAAGGCACGCCATCAGGCAGTGATACCGTTGCAGCCCAAAGAGGGGATGCAACCTATAAAGGCATCGGCCTGCATTTCCAAAACGGACTGCCGATCAATACAAGAGGTCTGCAAGAAATTTTTGAAACCGGTTCGCAAGCCAAGCTGGCCAATCTGTATCCTGCCGCCAAAGCAACCGATGTTACCGCAAAAGTCAATTTCGACCAAAAAACCATCAATGTCAGCATCAACCGCTATTCCGATCAAACGGTTGGCGGTGGTAGTGGTGGCAACAGGATTGCAGGTGTCGTCAAATCCAATGCGCGCGATATGGCGGAAAATCTGTCTTTCAATGGCGATTTGCACGGCAACACCTTCTCCAACAAGCAAGGTACGATGCAAGGCGGATTCTTTGGCGCGAAGGCAGACCAACTTGCCGGTACATATAGTGCGGCAGGCAAAAACCAACGTGATGAAGACGTAGTGGCGCGCGGTGTGTTTGGTGCAAAACGCCAAGATGCGGCAGCTCAAGCAGGCGGACAGCCTGATGCGCCGGTTGCCAAACCTGATGCGCCCGTAACCAAACCTAAAGATGATGCCGCCGCAGCCGAATTGAAAAAAGGTGAAACAGGCGAGCAATATATCTTATCGAATATCGCGAACTTGACCAAAGTCATTATCAACGGTACGACAATCGCTTTGGCACCTGTTACCAACAAGCTCCATCAAACTGAATTGGGTTCGGACTACAAATCGTTTGTTGCTTCAGGCAATTTGAGCAATGTTGTCTTCGGTGCGGCAAAACTTGCCGATAATGCCTACTCCTTGTTTGTTCAGGGGGTAATGAGTACCTCTCTACCGTCCGGTACGGCTAAATACGCAGGCGAGGTGTTGAATTTCCGTGCCCGCAACTTGGATAATAAGGAAAACTGGGTGGGTGATACAGGAGGCTACCGTACTGCCGGTTCGTTTACCGCAGATGTCAACTTCGATACTAAGACTATCGCAGGTAAAATCAATAGTGGTGACAGATGGTTCATGAATGAACGAGCCTTTACCGCAGGTATTACAGGCAGCAGCTTTAATGGTAAATGGGATTCCGGTGTGCAAGGTTCTATCTCAGGCGGATTCTACGGCGACAAAGCTGCCGAAATGGCGGGACGATACAGTTACAATGAAAAACCAGGTGATAATGGCTCTTCAAGTAACAACGCTTTCGGTGTATTCGGCGGTAAAAAGCAATAACCGTCTGTTTAAGCTGAAAACAAACCGCCTGAAAGGGCGGTTTGTTTTTGAGTGGGTAGGATTTTCAGACGACCTTTTACGGTAACAACAATCTAGAGAGCAATTTACCCGCTAAAAGGTCGTCTGAAAACCTTGAATCTTATTTTCAGATAATCTGAGACCTTTGCAAAATTCCCCAAAATCCCCTAAATTCCTACTAAGACATTTAGGGGATTTTCCATGAGCACCTTCTTCCAGCAAACCGCACAAGCCATGATTGCCAAACACATCGACCGCTTCCCACTATTGAAGTTAGATCAAGTGATTGATTGGCAACCGATCGAACAGTACCTGAATCGTCAAAGAACCCGTTACCTTCGAGACCACCGCGGCCGTCCCGCCTATCCCCTGTTGTCCATGTTCAAAGCCGTCCTGCTCGGACAATGACACAGCCTCTCCGATCCCGAACTCGAACACAGCCTTATCACCCGCATCGATTTTAACCTGTTTTGCCGTTTTGACGAACTGAGCATTCCCGATTACAGCACCTTATGCCGCTACCGCAACTGGCTGGCGCAAGACGACACCCTGTCCGAATTGCTGGAACTAATTAACCGACAACTGACCGAAAAAAACCTAAAAGTAGAGAAAGCATCCGCCGCCGTCATTGACGCCACCATTATTCAAACCGCCGGCAGCAAACAGCGTCAGGCCATAGAAGTCGATGAAGAAGGACAAGTCAGCGGCCAAACCACACCGAGCAAAGACAGCGATGCCCATTGGACAAAGAAAAACGGCCTCTACAAACTCGGTTACAAACAACATACCCGTACCGATGCGGAAGGCTATATCGAGAAACTGCACATCACTCCCGCCAATACCCATGAGTGCAACCACCTGTTGCCTTTGTTGGAAGGACTGCCCGAAGGTACGACCGTCTATGCCGATAAAGGCTATGACAGTGAGGAAAACCGGCAACATCTGAAAGAGCATCGGTTACCGGACGGCATTATGCGCAAAGCCCACCGCAACCGTCCGCTGACGGAAAATCAAACGAAGCGTAACCGGTATTTATCGAAAACCCGTTATGTGGTCGAACAAAGCTTCGGTACGCTGCACCGTAAATTCCGCTATGCCCGGGCAGCCTATTTCGGGCTGATTAAAGTGAGTGCGCAAAGCCATCTGAAGGCGATGCGTTTGAACCTGTTGAAAGCCGCCAACAGGCTAAGTGTGCCTGTTGCCGCCTAAAAGGCGGCCGGATGCCTGATTATCAGGTATCCAAGGGAGATTAAGGGGGGTATTTGAGTAGAATCAGTGGATATTCGAAACAAAAACAGCCGAAAACCTGTGTTTAGGTTTCGGCTGTTGGGGGAAAGGAATTTTGCAAAGGTCTCAGGCCGTCTGAAATTTCAGATGGCCTTTTGATTATGTTTTAAAGAATAGGACGTAGCTTAGAGGCTCATACGCCGTGGCGGTCGAGCCAACGTTCGGCATCAAGCGCGGCTTGGCAGCCGGAAGCTGCGCTGGTGATGGCTTGACGGTAGGTATGGTCTTTGACGTCGCCTGCCGCCCATACGCCTTCGATATTGGTTGCGCCGACATTATCACCGGTGCCGCCTTTGGTTTTCAGGTAGCCGGTTTCATCCATATCGAGCTGGCCTTTGAAAATATCGGTGTTGGGTTTGTGGCCGATGGCGATGAAAACGCCTTTTACAGCGATTTCTTCAGTGCTGCCGTCATCATGTTTCAGGCGTGCACCGGTAACGCCGCTTTCGTCGCCCAAGATTTCATCAACCGAGCTGTTGAGCTTGAGGATGATTTTGCCTTCTTCGACGCGTTGCATCAGCTTGTCCACCATGATTTTTTCAGCGCGGAAGCTGTCGCGGCGGTGAATCAGGGTAACGGTGTTGGCGATATTGGCAAGGTAGAGTGCTTCTCCCACAGCGGTATTGCCACCGCCGACTACGGCAACATCTTGTTTTTTGTAGAAGAAACCATCGCAAGTTGCACAGGCGGAAACGCCTTTGCCGGCAAAGGTTTCTTCGCTTGGCAAACCTAAATATTTGGCGGATGCGCCGGTGGCAACGATGAGCGCATCGCAGGTGTATTCGCCCATATCGCCTTTGAGGGTAAACGGACGGTTTTGCAAATCAACGGTGTGGATTTGGTCGAAAATCATTTCAGTGCCGAAGCGTTCGGCATGAGCTTGGAAACGGGCCATTAGTTCCGGACCTTGTACGCCTTCGGCATCGGCAGGCCAGTTGTCCACTTCGGTGGTGGTCATCAGTTGTCCACCTTGCTCAACGCCGGTAATGATTACAGGGTTTAGGTTGGCACGGGCGGCATAGACGGCGGCAGTATAGCCGGCAGGGCCGGAGCCGAGGATGATGAGTTTATGATGGTTGCTCATGATGGTTTCCTTGCTGATAAATGATTGAATTTTGTCGTATCTAAGCTTTCAGACGGCCTGAATTTTACTTGAATCTGCCGCCGTCTGAAATATGTTTGTTGCTTGGGTTTAGTGGCTGTCTTTCCATTGATAGTATTTTGAGCCGAGGAAAGAGCCGAGTTTGCGTAGGAAAGGCTGGGTAATAATGTTGCTGTGGCGCAGTTGCTCAAAAGGTTTCAGACGGCCGTCATCGCCCATGATGGCTTCGGCAATCGCCAAACCGGCAATGCCGGTAATCGCCATGCCGTGTCCGGAATAGCCTTGGGCGTAGAAAACGGTAGGGGCGAGGCGGCCGAAATGTGGGGCGAGGTTGCGCGTAATGTCGCATTCGCCGCCCCAGGAATGCTCGATTCTGACATCGGCAAGTTGCGGGAAAACTTTCAACATGTCTTGGCGGACGAGTTCGGTCATGCGGTCAGGATCGTCGATAAACTCGTTATCTTTGCCGCCGAATAGTAGGCGGCCGTCGGCACTGAGGCGGTAGTAGTCGAGGACGTGGCGGTTGTCGCAGATGGCCATATTGTTGCGGATCAGGTCTTTGGCGCGCTCGCCCAGGGGTTCGGTGGCGATGATAAAGGTGCTGACTGCAATGGCTTTTTGTTCCAATACTTTGAATTTTGGGTGCAAACCGGCATAAGTATTGACGGCATAAACGAGGTTTTTGCACTCAACGCTGCCATTGGGCGTATGAACCAGCCAGCCGTTATCGCATGGCTCGATACGTGTCATCGGGGATTGCTCAAAAAGTTGTGCGCCTGCATCGGCTGCCACTTTGGCAATACCTAGGGTGTAATTGAGCGGATGTAAGTGGCCGGATAAAGGATCAAATTGCGCGCCTTGATACATATCGCTGGCAAGTTGCTGCTTCAGCGTGGCTTTATCCCAAAGCTGGTAATGGCTTGCGCCATAATGTTTTTGAGCGTGTTCGTGCCATTGTTGCAATTCTTTCCAATGCTGAGGACGGACGGCGACGGTAGCGTAACCACGTTGCCAATCGCATTGGATATTGTGTTTTTGAATGCGAGAGTCAACCAGTTCAACGGCTTGCAGAGATTGCTGCCAGAACCATTGGGCCTGTTCCAAACCGACTTGTTTTTCGATTTCTTCCATGCTGCAGGCAAAGTCGCTGATGACTTGTCCGCCGCTGCGGCCTGATGCGCCGAAACCGATACGGGCGGCTTCAAGTACGATGACTTCATGGCCGTTTTCGGCAAGCGGTAGGGCTGTGCATAAACCGGACAGGCCGCCGCCGATAACGCAGGTTTCAGTTTTCAGACGGCCTTCCAGCGTTGGATAAGACGGATGGGGATTGGCCGTGCTGACATAGTAGGAAGGAAGGTATTCTTTGAAGCTGGGATTAATCATGATTTGAGCTTTAGGTTGGTTTTCACTTCATTGAAAATAGGTTTTCAGACGGCCTTAAATGTGGGCTTAGATTCAGGCCGTCTGAAAGGATAAGATGCAGTTAATAAAACAGGCTGTTCCGATGCTTTATCGGACAGCCTGTCTGCATATTAGGCGGCTTTCTCGGCTGCCAATTTTTCTTGGCGGTAGGCTTCGGCAGCCTCGCGTTCCCGTTTGGTTGCCTGACGCATCATCCAGTAGTTAACGACAATAACCAGCGTACCGATGATACCGATCAGGATGGTTGCCAAAACGTTCATCTGAGGGTCAAGGCCGAGTTTGATTTTGGAGAAAATCACTTGCGGCAATGTCGATGAACCCGGGCCTGACAGGAAGGAGGTAATCACCAAGTCGTCCAAAGACAGGGTAATGCCCAAGAGGAAGCCGGAAGCGATCGCAGGGGCAATCAGCGGCAGGGTAATCACGAAGAAAATCTTCAGTGGACGGGCACCCAAGTCCATAGCAGCCTCTTCCAAGGATTGATCCAATTCCACCAAGCGCGAGCGGATAACGACGGTAATGTACGCCATGCAAAGTGTGGTGTGGCCGAGGAAGATGGTGAAGAAGCCGCGATCGAAGTAGAGCGATTGCAACAATTCACTGCCTTGCAGGAACATTTGCACCTGAATAATCAACAGCAGCATGGACAAACCGGTAATCACGTCAGGCATCACCATAGGCGCGGAAATCATACCGGCAAACAGGGTGCTGCCGCGGAAGCGCTTGATACGCGCCATGGCGTAACCAGCCAATGTGCCGAGTGCTACGGCGGCAAGTGAGGAAACGATGGCGATACGCAATGACAGCCAGGCCGCTTCCAAGATGGTGTCGTTTTCCATTAATGCGCCGTACCATTTGGTTGAGAAACCGCCCCAAACGGTAACCAGCTTGGATTCATTGAAAGAATAGATGACCAAAACCACCAGCGGAATATAGAGGAATGCCAGCGAGAGCAGGAGCATCAGTTTCAAGAACCAGGATAATTTGGTTTTCTGCATTATTTGCCTCCTTCTTCCAATTCGCGGTTTTCATAGTGCTGGAACAGGGCAATCGGTACAACCAGCAGGGCAACCATAACGACGGCGACGGCAGAAGCCAGCGGCCAGTTGTTTTGGTCGAAGAATGCCTGCCACAATACTTTACCGATCATCAGGTTTTCAGAACCGCCCACCAATTCAGGAATCACAAATTCACCGACGGCCGGAACAAAGACCAGCATAGAGCCTGCGATGATGCCTGTTTTGGATAAAGGCAGGGTAATGGTAAAGAACGATTTGATCGGACCTGCGCCCAAGTCGGACGCGGCTTCGAGCAGACGGTTGTCCAGTTTTACCAGTTGTGTGTACAGCGGCAAAATCATAAACGGCAAATAGGCGTAAACCATCACCAAATTCAGCGAAAAAGCATTGTAGAACAGGTCTAAAGGCTCGCTGATGATTCCATATTTGATTAAGAAATTATTGATGATGCCGTTGTGACCCAATAAGCCCATCCATGCGTAAACACGCAACAGGAAAGAAGTCCAGAAAGGCAGCATGATTGCCAACAGCAGGCCGTTGCGCGCAGCCGGATTGGCGCGTGAAATAGCATAAGCGGTCGGATAACCAATCAACAGGCAGATGATGGTCGTCGTCAGCGCAGTCTTAATCGAAGACCAGTAGGTCATCAAATAGATATTGCTGTTTTCACTGTCGCCAAACGGATTGAGCGTATTCCAAAAGTTTTGGAAGATGTCGGCGTAGTTCTGATAGCTGATGGCAATGTTCAGACGGCCTAAGTCTTCATCAATCGTTGTCAGCGGCGTAAATGGCGGAATGGCGATTTCTTGTTCGGCAAAGCTGATTTTCAAGACGATGGCGAACGGAATCAGAAACAGCACCAAGAGCCAGATATACGGCACGGCAATAACTGCACGCTGGCCGGGGCGGCGAAACAGTTTCTTTTTCAGTTTTTTAAGGTCCATTGCATTTCCCTCAAATTAACTGTACAGAGGCGTAGGTTGGTTTTCAGGCCAGCTGATATAGACGGTTTCGTCCCAAGTCGGCGGCGTAATGTTGCGTACATACCAATAAGGTGCGGGAACTTGGCTTTTGACGACACGGCCGTTGGCGAGTTTGATGTGGTAAATCGCGAAGCTGCCCAGGTAGGCAATCTCTTTGACTGTGCCTTGGGCCCAGTTGTGCGCGCCCAAGTGTTCCGGTTTTTCTTTATGCAAATCAATGTCTTCAGGGCGAATACTGATCCAAATTTCATGGTCGTTCGGAACGCCCAAACCGTGGTCGATACGGACGTGGTTTTCCAAGCCATCACATTTGACGATGGAGAAATCGGCGCGGTCATCAATGACGACGCCGTCAAAAATATTGGTTTCACCGATAAATTCGGCAGTAAAGCGGCTATTAGGATAATCGTACACATCGCTAGGCGTACCGACTTGTCGTAGTTGGCCGTCAGACATAATGGCGATACGGGTAGCCATGGTCATCGCTTCTTCTTGGTCGTGGGTAACCATAATGCAGGTTACGCCGACTTGTTCCAGCGTGTTGACCAATTCCAGTTGGGTTTGTTGGCGCAGTTTTTTATCGAGTGCGCCCAAAGGTTCGTCAAGCAGCAGGATTTTAGGACGTTTCGCCAGGCTGCGCGCCAAAGCGATACGTTGTTGCTGACCGCCGGAGAGTTGGTGCGGCTTGCGTTTGGCGAATTTGGTCATTTGCACCAGGCGTAGCATTTCTTCCACACGGGCGTCAATTTCGCCTTTAAGCATTTTGTCTTGTTTCAGACCGAAAGCGATGTTTTGCTCAACGCTCATGTGCGGGAACAGGGCATAGCTTTGGAACATCATGTTGATTGGGCGCTCGTACGGAGCAAGCTTGGTAATGTCTTGGCCGTCGAGAATGATTTTGCCCTGATTGGGGCTTTCCATGCCTGCCAACATGCGCAGCAGCGTGGATTTGCCACTGCCTGAGCTGCCCAAAAGGGCAAAGATTTCATGTTGATAAATGTCCAAGTCGATGTTATCGACAGCGTAATTGTCACCAAACTTTTTCACCAAGCCTTGGATTTGCAGATAAGGTTTGGCTGAAGACGCAGTGGTTGCGGTCATAATGGCAATACTCCAAAAAGAAAGACGAGTACCGGCAAAACGGATTTTCGAATGGGTGATAAAAAGCTGTTTGATTGCTGGCGGGAGTCGGACGGAGGCCGTCTGAAACTCTTGTAAAGCGCACGGGCAGCGTGGATAGAAAGCAGTTTAAGCCTAAGCTTTTGCTCTCGGCAAACTCAATATTATATTAGCCTAATCCTGTTAGGGGCAATATGAAATTGCTTGTATCGGCTGATTTGAAGCAAATAGGAAAGGAAAGGCAGACAGGGAAACACGATAGTAAAAATGGGTAGCGTTGTTTTTCTGCACAAAAGGGGGTAATTATTATCTATATGTCTTAAATAATTATTCAAAATAGAATAAAATACGCAAATTACATTTATTTACTAAAACCATAATGGATTACGTTTTATATCGGGCGAGGCGGTTTTACTCGGAATTAAAACTAAATCCGCTATATAAATAAAAGGGAAAACATGAGTATCAAAGAATGGCCCGAAGGGGAGCGGCCGCGCGAGAAGCTCTTGGCGCACGGTGCGGCGGCGTTGAGTGATGCGGAGTTGCTGGCGATTTTGCTGCGTGTCGGAACGCGCGGTATGAGCGCGGTTGATTTGGCGCGTTATTTGTTGAGTGAGTTTGGCAGCTTGGGGAAGCTGATGAGTGCGGATGCCAAAACACTCGCTGCCTATAAGGGCATGGGCTTGGCGAGCTATACTCAATTTGCAGTGGTCAAAGAAATCGGGCGGCGGATTTTGGGTGAAGATTTGCAGGAGCAGATAGTTTTGTCAAACCCGAAATCGGTTGCGGATTATCTGCGCCTGCATCTTGGACATGAAAAAATTGAGGTCAGCGTTGCTTTGCTGCTCAACCGTCAAAATCAATTGATTGTGGTACGGGAATTGTCGCGCGGTACGGTGGCGGAAAACACAGTTTATATCCGTGAAATCGTCAAATTGGCATTGGATGAATACGCCGACAGTTTGATTTTGGCACACAATCATCCGGGCGGTTCGGCAAGGCCGTCTGAATCTGATGTGCAGTTTACAGAGCGTTTGAAACAGGCTTTAAGTTTGGTCGATATTACGCTGTTGGACCATTTTATCGTGACGGCAAAAGAAACCTGCTCTTTGCGCGAACAGGGCTATATGTAAGGATGAATGTTCAGACGGCCTCAGTAGGATTGATTACCTTGCTGAGGCCGTCTGAAGGATTATTGCGCTACTTCGTCAGAGGATTCTTTCTTATAGACGATTTCTTCCGATTTTGGCTTTTCTTTGCTCTTTTCTTTTTCTTTATCCTTGTCTTTTTTGCTGTCAGGAATGGCGGCATCAATCACTGCCCCCGTTCCTTTGACAACCAATTTCCCGGCAGTCAGGACGGTTGTAGCAGCCAAATCGACAGCCGCGCCTACAACGCAGCCGTTAAGCGTCAGACAAAGGGCAAGTGCCGGAAGCAGGCGTTTTGTGCATCTCAATGGCTGCATCCGCAGTGTCCTTCGTGATGATGGCCGCATCCGAGTGCTTCTTGCCAAGCATCATCATCGCCGTCAAATTCTTCAACTTCGTCAAATTCGCCGTTTTCTACCATGCTTACCAACTCTTCCAAGCTTTCTGCGCCTTCTACCCAAAAGCAGGGAATATCGGGTGGTGTGTCGGGGGCAAGCAGGGCGGCTTGTTGGTCGTGCCAAGCAATCCAATAGCCGTTTTGCGTTTGTACGAATACGGCATCGGGATGGATGGTTTCGTTTTCGGTATTGACCAGCATTCTGGCAGCGATATCGGTTTGAAAAGGTAAGGTTTGCATGATGGTTTGAGAATGTGAGAAAAGGAAGCATTGTAACATGGCAAAAACAAACGCACCGTCTGAGTCAGGCGGTGCGTTTGTGTCTCGGCAACTTGGGTGCAGTCAGTTTAGAGTGTCGGCCGCACCGGAAATGTTATTCCGTCAAGATTATTTGTCGTCGTTAGCCAAAACAAAGCGGTAAATAGCCGCGCCAACTGCTGCACCGGCAATAGGAGCCAACCAGAACAACCACAGTTGTTCAACAGCCCAGCCGCCTTGGAATAAGGCAACACCGGTAGAACGTGCAGGGTTAACGGAAGTATTGGTTACAGGAATGCTGATCAAGTGAATCAGGGTCAGACCCAGGCCGATGGCGATAGGGGCAAAGCCGGCCGGAGCCAGTTTGTCGGTAGAACCCATGATAATGATCAGGAAGAATGCGGTCAGTACGAATTCGATCAGCAAAGCGGCCATCATGTCGTAACCGTTAGGAGAGTGCTCGCCGAAACCGTTGCTGGCAAAGCCAGAGGAAACAGCATCAAAACCGGTTTTACCGGAAGCAATCAGATACAGAACGCCCGCGGCGGCAATCGCACCGATAACTTGGGATACGATGTAAGGCAACAGGTCTTTACCGTTGAAACGGCCGCCGATGAAGAGGCCGACGGAAACGGCAGGGTTGAAGTGGCCGCCGGAAATGTGGTCAACGGCGTAAGCCATGGTCAGTACGGTCAAACCGAATGCCAAAGCGACACCGGCAAAGCCAATGCCAAGTTATGGGTAAGCTGCTGCCAAAACCGCGCTGCCGCAGCCGCCGAATACCAGCCAGAAAGTGCCGAAAAATTCTGCAAAATATTTTTTCATTTGTTTTTCCTCGTAAAGGGTGGGGTGTTGCCGAAGGCATGAATCATAATAATATTGTTTCTAATCGAAAAATGGATTTATCTGTTTTTTCCGGTCTTGACAAAATGCCGTCTGAAAATGGCGACAAATGGATAGGGAGATATATCTTGTAGGTCGAGTTTTGTTTATTGAGGCTGGGTTTATTTAATAGTGAAGCAAATGCCGTTAATGTAAAAGCATTTGGTTTTGTAGGTAATATTATTTACAGATTATTAATTTGATCGGAATCTTTGAACCCATTATCTGATTGAAAAGGCCGTCTGAAAAGTTTTCAGACGGCCTTAATTTTAAACAAGGATAAATTAATCCAGATGGTCGCTGCTTTGCGCCAAGATGGTGCGGTTGCCGTTGTTTTCCGCCGGGGAAACAATACCGTCGGCTTCCATTTGGTCAATCAGGCGGGCGGCACGGTTGTAGCCGATGCGCAGTTGGCGTTGGATATTGGAAATGCTGGCTTTACGCGATTTTAAGACAACGGAAACGGCTTCGTCATACATGGGGTCGAGGTCGCTGTCGTTGCTGCGGCTGGTGCCGGTAAAGTCCTCGGTCGAACTGCTGCTTAAAATATCGTCGATATAGTCAGGCGCGCTGAATTGTTTCAAGTATTCCACTACGCGGTGTACTTCATTATCGGATGCGAATGCGCCGTGTACGCGTTGCGGATAGACGATGCCGGGCGGCAGGAACAGCATATCGCCTTGGCCGAGCAGATTTTCTGCGCCCATTTGGTCAAGAATCGTGCGGCTGTCGATTTTGCTGGACACTTGGAAGGCAATGCGTGTCGGAATATTGGCTTTAATCAGGCCGGTAATGACATCCACGCTTGGGCGTTGGGTGGCAAGAATCAAATGAATACCGGCTGCGCGGGCTTTTTGGGCGAGGCGGGCAATCAGTTCTTCAATTTTCTTGCCTGCAGTCATCATCAGGTCGGCAAACTCATCTACCACAACCACGATAAACGGCAGTTTCTCCAATGGTTCAGGGTTTTCAGGCGTGAGGCTGAACGGGCTGCCGATTTTTTCGCCACGCGCGGCGGCTTCGGCAATTTTTTGGTTGAAACCGGCAAGGTTGCGCACGCCCATAAAGCTCATCAGGCGGTAGCGTTTTTCCATTTCGTTGACGCACCAGTTTAAGGCGTTTGCTGCCAGCTTCATATCGGTCACGACAGGGGCGAGCAGGTGCGGAATGCCTTCGTAAATGCTCAGCTCCAGCATTTTCGGGTCAATCATAATCATGCGCACGTCTTCAGGCGTTGCTTTGAAGAGCATGGACAGAATCATGGCATTCACGCCTACGGACTTACCCGAACCGGTCGTACCGGCAACCAGCAGATGCGGCGCTTTGGCCAAGTCTGTCACAACAGGCTGGCCGGTAATGTCTTGGCCGAGGGCCAGGGTCAGTTTAGATTTGGATTCGGTAAACGCAGGCGAATTGAAGATTTCGCTCAAGCGGATCATTTGGCGTTTCGGATTGGGCAATTCCAAGCCCATGCAGGTTTTGCCGGGGATGGTTTCCACCACGCGGATGGAAGCCACGCCAAGCGAGCGCGCCAAATCTTTTTCAAGGTTCAAAACGGCACTGCCGCGCACGCCGACATCAGGCTCAATCTCGTAGCGAGTAATGACTGGGCCAGAATAGGAGTCCATCACTTTGACTTTAACTTTGAACTCGGCCAGTTTTTCTTCGATGGTAATGCTGTTTTCCAGCAACTGTTCTTCAGTTTGCGAGGCGCTTGGGTCAAACTGCGGCGGCAAAAGCAGGGCGGTAGTCGGTAGGTGTGCCTCGGTAAGTGTTGTTGAAGTCGGATGAACTACGCTTGGCGTACTCTCTTGAATGCTTGGTTCTACGGTTTGAACAGGCGTTTCAACGACTGTCTGTGTATATTCAGACGGCCTTGCGATTGTTTCAACAGATTCAACGGGTTCAATGGTTTCAACCGCTTGAATAGCTTCTGCTTCCGGTTGTACAGTTGCTTCCGGCTCACTATCGAATTCCGCTTCTTCGACGGCAGATTCGCTGATTAAATAATCGCGTATGCTGCGTTCAGGCTGGTTGCTGACATGCGCATTGACTTGTGCATCAAAAATCGGCACTTGGATTTTATGTTCAAAAGCTGGCGGCTCAGGGATATCAATCGGCGCAATCGAGGTTTGGAAAACAGGCGGTTCGGGAATATCGGTTTTAGCCATAGGGACAACCGGTACGGCAGGCGGCTCGACTACGATTGCGTTTGGCGCGGCAGGTCGGGAGATATAAGGGGATTTTTTAACAGGCGCAGCCGGTTTCGGACGGGACGGCGTTGCCGGTGCGGCAGGTTGTGGTGCAACGGCTTCCGTGGCAGCTTGTTTGCGCGCCCATCTTTCGGCGGCCGCTTCGGTATGGCGAACTTGACGGCGCAGGCTGGCAGGACGGCTGATTTGTCCCAAGTTGGCCAGAATTTCGTCATTTTCGATGGTGCGCGGAGAGTAGTCGCGCAATGGAGCGACGGCCGCGGCCAGTTTGTGGCGTGCGGCGGTACGGCGGGCAAGGTTGTCGTGAATATCTTCCGCTTGGATTTCAGAAGGGAATGCCTGCATGGAAGTATAGGGGAGGATGGCTTCTTTTTCGGCAGTTCTTAAGGCCGTCTGAACGGTTTCGATATGTGGTGCATTGGCTTCTGCCACGCGGACATTATTGGCGCGCGCCAAGGCACGCTCGCGTGTGCGGCGCAAGATAGGGTCGTTGTAGTCGATGATTTCCATGCCTGTCATCGGCAGGGATGAAGCACGCAACAATGGGGTTTCGACTTCGTCTTTGTAAATCGGCGCATTTTTTTCGGCCAAATGCTCGTTCCATTCTTCAACCGCTGCTTCATGCAGGGAACGTGTGGCTTCTTCTAATGTGATTTCTTCAAAATTGCTGTTTTGCACCAAAGACGGGCTGTATTCGGGCGTTTCCATTTGTGCAAACGGCGTGATTTTAGGAATACGTTCCGGTTTGGCAGATTTGCGGGTTTTAGGCGCAACTTTGATTTCTTCTTCGGTCGCTGCGATGTGTTCCGGCTCTTCGGTAACTGGCTCTGTTGTGTGCTCTTCATCTGTTTCGGCGTGTTGCGTTTTATTGTGTTCGAGCGCGGAAAGCAGGCGGATGCGGGCGATTTTATGGTTGTCGGCAGAGCGCTTGTTCATGCTAAACAAACGTTTCAGGCTGTTCAGTTGGTCGGAAAAAGCAGCTGAGCTGTCTTCTTCGTTTAATTCTTGTTCGTCGCCACTGAGTCGGGCCAATTCTTGGCGCCACTTTTGCTCTTGTTTCTGGCGCCACCAGAACAAGCCGGCTATGACAGCCAGCAGAATTAAAGCCAATATTGTCCAAAGCATGCGTCCATCCCCTTAATTAAACGGCAAAGTCCGTTATTCTAACGCTTTTTTCGGGTAAACAAAACCAGCCGAAACAAGCTTTAACGGCAAAGGCAGACAGGATTGTCAAAGCTATGGCTTGAGACGCGTATAATAGGCCGTCTGAACATTTTGCGGATGAGATGATGATTTTTCAAAACGGATGGTTTCCCGTTGGGGTCGTGATGGCGGCATGGCCTGTGTTGCTGGTGATTTTTGCTTTGTGTGCAAAGCAGGCATGGGTGTCGGTATCGCAGCATCGTTCCGCATTTTTGGTGGCTGCCGTGATGTTGCCGCTGGCTTGGAGTTTGAATGCCTCCCCGGAAAGCGGGCAACTGGCCGGCATGAGCTATCATCTGCTTGCTTTAAACCTGACGGCTTTAATGCTGGGCACCTCTGTCGCGTTCTGCCTTGGCGTTTTACTGTTTTTTCCATATTTGTGGCTTTGGGGCGATTGGCATATGTTTCCCATTAACGCCTTGTCCGTATTGCTTCCGCCTTTGTTGGTGAACTTGGGTTTCCGCCATTGGGTATCGCGATTGCCTGCCAATATCTTTATCTTTATTTTTCTGAATGGTTTTTGGGCTGCGGCGGTTGGCATGGTGTTTACCGGTGTCGTTCTGGTCGGTTTGTTGGACTGGGCGGTTGTATTTGATACGACGGTATTATGGAAAACCGCTTTTCCTGTTTTCTTCTTAATCGCTTGGGCGGAGGCATTTTTGAGCGGTATTTCAACAGCCATTTTCATCGCGCTCAAGCCACAATGGATTTGTACTTTCGATGACAACAGGTATTTGAAATCCGCGCCTAAGATTTGGCAATGAGGTATGAAGGCATCCTTGCTTGGTTTTCAGACGGCCTAATGACTGGATAGTCTGTTTTTTTGAATTGAATGTTTAACTTGTTATGTTTGCTTATATTTTTCCCATTGTTTGCGGTGCCGCTGTCGGGGCTGTATTGCGTTGGCTGTTTGGCTTAGTGCTGGTGTCTTCTGCGCCTTTTTCTATCGGTACATTGGCGGCAAACTGGCTGGGCGCGCTGCTGATCGGCGTATTGGCAGAACTCTTAACCGATCCGCAATGGCGTTTGCTTTGGATTACCGGCTTTCTCGGCAGCTTGACCACATTTTCAGGTTTTTCAGTGGAGATGGTGGGTTTGATGCAGGCACAACGTTGGGGCATGGCCTTGATGGTAACCTGTTTGCATGTTTTCGGTTCGTTTGGTTTGACGGCGCTGGGGATTAAATTGGCTCAGATTTGGAAGTAAGCAAAAATAACAGGGTGCAATTTTGCACCCTGTTATTTTTTATAGGCATTTAATCAATGCCAATAGGCAAACAGACGGTTTCTTGACAATAGGTTTGGCCGGACTCGCTTAAATGCGCCGGTTTGTAGGCGGCAAAGGTGTAAGTCAGGTCTGAGCGGAATGTGTCGGGATCGGCTTCGGCGGTGTCGCAGTTGAGGCCGGTGGGGATATCGAGGGCGACTTTCAGGCCGTCTGAATGATTGAGTTGGCGGCAGAGGGCGGCGATTTCGGTTGGAAGCGCGCCGCTGAAGCCTGTGCCGAATATGCCTTCGATAATGATGTCGTAACCTTTTTTCAGACGGCCTTCCAGTTCTTGTACGGATATCAATTCAATATGGGGTAAACCGTTGAGGCGTTCGCGATTGGTTTGAGCCAAGGGGGAGAGATTTTCTCCGAGTGAAAACAGAATGTCGATGTGCCATCCTTGCGCCTGCATATATCTTGCCATGACTAAGCCGTCTCCGCCGTTGTTGCCTTTGCCGCAAACGATCAGGGCGCGTCCGGCTTGAGGGTGACGCTGCATGAGGTCTTGGGCGGCAGAGCTGCCGGCGTTTTCCATCAGTTGGTCGAAGCTCGTGCCTTTATCGACGGCTGCTTGCTCGCGTTCGCGCATTTGGGCGGCGGTATAGACTTTCATGATCGGCTCTCTTTGCAGGAAGTTATTGGTCGGCGGTATTCATCAGGCGCAAGGCTTTCAGACGGCCTATTTCTTTTTGATATTCCACCAGCCCGATAAATGTGCCGTCTTGGTTGTACACACGGATAGGCTGTTCGGCGGAAATGTCTTCGGTAAACTGGGGGCGTTGGCCGTGTTTGAGCATGGTAACGGCGTAGTCGTTCAACTCCAGTTTGGGGAAATGCTGTACCAAGACATCGCAAGGCAGCAGCAGGGCATCGCGTTCGGCTTCGTCCAATTCTGCCAAGGCTTCGAGCGTGTGGCTTTGGGCAATGGTAAAGCCTGCGGTTTCGGTACGGCGCAGGGCGGTCAGGTGGGCGAATGTGCCGATGTGTTTGGCGATGTCTTCGCTGAGGGTGCGGATGTAAGTACCCTTGCTGCAGCGTACGTCTATCACGGCTTTGGGTGCATCAAACTCAGTAATATCAATGGAATAAATCGTAATATCACGCGCTTTGCGTTCGATAACAATGCCTTTGCGTGCGTATTCGTACAGTGGTTTGCCTTCGTGTTTGAGGGCGGAAAACATCGGCGGCACTTGGCGGATATCGCCTGTTAAGGCTTGGCAGGCCGTCTGAAATTCGGACAATGAAATATCGGTGCGAGCAGTGGCAATGATTTCGCCTTCGGCGTCGCCTGTACTGCTGGCTTCGCCCAGTTTCAGCGTGGCCGTATAGGCTTTGTCGGCATCAATCAGATATTGGGCGAACTTGGTCGCTTCGCCGAAGCAAACAGGCAAAAGCCCTGTAGCCAAAGGATCGAGTACGCCGGTATGTCCGGCTTTTTCGGCAAGGAACAAGCGCCGCGCTTTTTGCAGGGCAGTGTTGCTGGAAAGGCCTTCAGGTTTGTCGAGGAGAAGAACGCCGTTGACCGGGCGTTTGGTGGGTTTGGCTGTCATATTAAGTAGGGGAAGTGTTAATGTTCAGGCCGTCTGAAAGCATTCAGACGGCCTGTGTGTTTTAATCAATCAGTCTTCAACCGGTTTTTCCGCCGCCACTTGGTCGATCAGGCTGGAAATGCTCATGCCGCGTTCGAGTGATTCGTCATATTTGAAGTGCAGCTCGGGCGTTTTGAAGAGTTTGATGCGTTTGGCCAATTCGCTGCGCAAATGGCCTTTGGCGTGTTCCAAAGCTTCTTCGGTAATGTCGCGTGTGCTGTCGTCGAGGACGGTGTAGAACACGGTTGCGTGGCTGTAATCGCGGGTGACTTCGACTTCGTTGATGGTGATGAAGCCTGCGCGCGGGTCTTTCAGGCCGGTGCGGACGAGTTCGGCAAGCTCGCGCATGATTTGTTCTTTGACACGGTCTTGGCGGGCGTAGCCGCGTTGGGGTTTTCTCATGGTTTTCCTTGATGTATGGCAGGCTGTCGTTTTCAGACGGCCTGCGGTTTGGATTTTGAATAGCTGCCTATTATAACGGAGCGCGGTTTATTGTGCTTGAACCGAGAAAGGCATATCAATTTTCTGCCATTGCGCGCTTTCGTAGTCCAGCGCATCGGCAATGAGGGGGTGTTGCTCCAGCCATTGGGCGTTGATGCGCAAGATGAAGCTGTGGTTGTTTTCATCGACGCGAAGCTGGGTTTGCGGCGGCAAATCAAGCGGCAGGCGTGAGCGGCAGAAGAGGGCGGCCAGGCGCAGGGACAATACGGCACACCACATGATTTCGTTGTTGCCGATAATGTCCGCCATTTTCTTGAGGTCGCCGCGATGGCCGATAACCAGTTGCGCCAAAATGGTTTGTTCTTTGCGTGAGAAGCCCGGCATATCGGCATTTTCGAGAATATATGCGGAGTGTTTGTGATAACCGGTATGGGCGATATCCAAGCCGATTTCATGCAGACGGCCTGCGCGGCTGAGGTATTGGTTCCACAAGGCAAGTTCTTGAACGGTTACGTTTTTGGCATGGCACAGGCTGTTCATAAAGGCTTGCGCGGTATCGGCAACGCGTTTGGCTTGGTTGAGACTGACGTGGTAGCGTTTTTGGAACTCCGCCGTTGTCTGTTCGCGCATGTCGACATTGAGGCTGCGGCCGATTAAGTCGTAGAACACGCCGTCGCGGAGGGCGGCCTCGGTAACGGTCATTTTGGTCAGCGAGAGTTCTTCAAAAGCGGCCATCATCACGGCCAACCCGCCAGCAAAAACTTCGACGCGTTCAGGTTTGAGGTTTTCAAATTTGGCTTTTTTAACCGAACCGGCTTCGATAATCCTATCGGCAAGATAACGCATGCCTTGGGCGGTAATGTCGGCTTCTTGCGGCAATTCGGCTGCCAAAACGTCGCGTATGGATTTTGCCGAACCGGACGTGCCGATGGCGAAATCCCAACCGGTGCGCTTCATCAGTTTGCTGATACGCTGGATTTCGATACGCGCGGCGGAAACGGCAGCTTGGAAATCTTTGGCGGTCACTTTGTTTTGGAAGAAGCGCATGCTGTACGTTACGCAGCCCAAAGGCAGGCTTTCTGTGATCAGCGGTTGCAAATCCGAGCCGATGACAAATTCGGTCGAGCCGCCGCCAATGTCGATAACCAGCATTTTGTCGCCTTTGGGCGGCAGGGTATGCACTACGCCGGTGTAAATCAGACGCGCTTCTTCACGGCCGGCAATGACTTCGATGGGGAAACCCAGCGCCGCTTCGGCACGGGGCAGGAATTGGGCGATGTTTTTGGCAACACGGAAAGTGTTGGTGGCCACCACGCGCACGTTTTCGGGTTGAAATCCGCGCAGGCGTTCGCCAAATTTCGCCAAACATTCCAAGGCTTGTTCTTGAGAGGCTTCGCTTAGGTTTTTTTGTTCGTCCAAGCCGGCGGCAAAGCGAACCATTTGTTTGAACGAGTCGATGACTTTCAGCTGGCCGTTGTTGTTTTCACAAATTTGCAGGCGGAAACTGTTGGAACCCAAGTCGACGGAGGCTAAAACGTTGGCGGGAGTGGTGGTCATAAAAAATACCGGTTGATTAGAAAAACCTAAATGTTACTTGAGGCGGTATCACTTGACAATAAAAGGTATACAGCTCTTTGATTCTGCTCATAGATGTATTTTATAATGCCGATTTTAAGCCAATATATCAAAGGCCATCTGAACTTTTCAGACGGCCTAAAAAGAGAAAATACATGAAATCGGAAAACCAAGATTCCTTATTTTTATCGCGCCGCCGTTTATTGCAAGTCGGAGGAGCCATGCTTTTGACGCCTGCGACCGCATGGGCGGGGGCGCAGCGTGAAGAAACGCTGGCGGATGATGTGGCTTCCGTGATGCGCAGTTCGATCAATAGCGCCAGCCCTGCGCGGCTGGTGTTTGCCGATTCGAGGGAAGGGGAGCGTTGGTTGGCGGCGATGTCTTCCCGATTAGCACGTTTCATTCCCGATGAGGGCGAGCGCCGCCGCCTATTGGTTAATATTCAATACGAAAGCAGTCGTGCCGGACTCAACACTCAAGTGATTTTGGGCTTGATTGAAGTGGAAAGTGCGTTTCGCCAATATGCCATCAGCGGCGTGGGCGCGCGCGGTTTGATGCAGGTGATGCCGTTTTGGAAAAACTATATCGGCAATCCGTCGCACAACCTTTTCGACATCCGCACCAATCTGCGCTATGGCTGCACCATTCTGCGCCATTACAACAATATCGAAAAAGGCAATGTTGTCCGCGCTTTGGCAAGGTTTAACGGCAGCTTGGGCAGTAATAAATATCCAAATGCCGTGTTAGGCGCGTGGCGAAATAGATGGCAGTGGGGTTGATTGGGGATAATGGGATAGGGCAGATGTTGCGTGATGTTGTTTTTTGTTGAAACCGTTTTATACCGATGAAGCAGGTTTGCGATAAACGGCTTGCGATTTGACCCCATGCAATTCCTTTGAATCCTGTATAATCAGAAAATCTGTTAATTCACACTTTCAGACGGCCTTTCGCAAACTTAAGGCCGTCTGAAACATTATTTATGGCAAGAGATAACCGCATTCAAATGTTTCCGCACGAGTGGCGTGCCAGTACCACACTTTCCGGCGTTTACGCACTGCGTATGTTGGGGATGTTTTTGGTGTTGCCTGTTTTGGCGATGTATGCCGCTTCGTTGCCCGGCGCAGAAAATAATAAAGCATTGGTCGGTATGGCGATGGGTATTTACGGGCTGACACAGGCTTTGCTGCAGCTGCCTTTGGGCATGGCTTCCGACAAGTTCGGCCGTAAAAAAGTGATTTATGCCGGCCTGATTGTGTTTGCGGCGGGTAGTTTTTTGGCCGCAGTTGCCGACAGCCTGCAGATGTTGGTTGCCGCTCGTGCCATTCAAGGCGCGGGTGCCGTCAGCGCGGCGGTAACGGCTTTGCTTGCGGATTTGACCCGTAACGAAGTGCGGACGCGTGCGATGGCGATGATCGGCCTGAGTATCGGCTTGACCTTCTCCGTCAGCCTGGTGCTTGCGCCGATGATTGCCAGCTTTATCGGCGTATCCGGCCTGTTTGCGCTGACCGGTATTCTGACTGTAATCAGTATCGGTGTGGTTGCTTGGATGACGCCTGATCCCGAAGTGTCAAAAATGCACGAAGACACGCAGGCGCAGCCTTCACGTATGGGCGAGGTATTGAAAAACCGCCAACTGCTCAATCTTGACTTTGGTATTTTTGCCTTGCATGCGGCGCAAATGGCTTTATTTACTGCATTGCCGTTTGCCATGACGCAGTTGGGTTTGGAAAAAATCCATCACTGGCAAGTTTATCTGCCGTCAACCATTACCGGCCTGATTATTATGGTGCCGCTGATTATCGTTGGTGAAACGCGCAACAAACTCAAACAAGTGTTTATCCTTGGTATCATCTGCATTGCCGCGGCGCAAATCGGTCTGCTGTTTGGAATGCACTCGGTATGGTTGATTACCGCTTATCTGATTGTTTATTTTATTGGTTTCAATGTATTGGAAGCCAGCCTGCCGTCTATGGTATCGAAAATCGCACCGTCTGATTTGAAAGGTACGGCGATGGGCGTGTATAACACCATGCAGTCGGTCGGCTTGTTTGTCGGCGGTGCAACCGGTGGTTTATTGTTCCAAAAATACGGTTTTGTAGGCGTATTTGCCTTTTGTAGCGTATTGATGTTGTTGTGGCTGGTATTGGCAGTCATTTCGCCGGCACCTAAACCTGTCAAAAACCTCAGCTATCCGCTTAACGCCGAATGGCAACAAAATCCGGATTTGCTCTACCAAAAATTGACCGAAATTGAAGGCGTTGAAAGCATCAGCTTTAGCGCAGACAAACAAACCATTTATATCAAGGCCTTGCAAAAAGGATTCGACCAAGAGGCCGCCGAAAAAATTATCACAGGAGTGTAAAATGTCATTGAATAAAGTTATCCTCATCGGCCGACTCGGCCGCGACCCGGAAGTCCGCTATATGCCCAACGGCGAGGCCGTCTGTAACTTCAGCGTTGCCACCAGCGAAACGTGGAACGACCGCAACGGCCAACGTGTAGAACGTACCGAATGGCACAACATCACCATGTACCGCAAACTCGCCGAGATCGCCGGTCAATACCTGCGTAAAGGCAGCCAAGTGTACCTGGAAGGCCGTATCCAAAGCCGTAAATACCAAGGAAAAGACGGCATCGAGCGCACCGCTTACGACATCATCGCCAACGAAATGAAAATGCTCGGCGGCCGCAACGACAACAGCGGCGGCGCACCATACGATGACGGCTACAACCAAGGCGGTCATTCAAGCCAAAGCAGTTACCAACAAGCGCCACAACAGCAATACCAATCTGCTCCAGCTCAAGAACCCCCAGCCGCCCCAGCCCGTCGTCCTGCTCCGGTACAACCGACTGCTCCGGTTGATGATATCGACGACGATATTCCCTTCTAATCATTGAACAATACAAAAGGCCGTCTGAAAAATATACTTTCAGACGGCCTGAGACCTTTGCAAAATTCCCCAAAATCCCCTAAATTCCTACTAAGACATTTAGGGGATTTTCCATGAGTACCTTCTTCCAGCAAACCGCCCAAGCCATGATTGCCAAACACATCGACCGCTTCCCACTATTGAAATTGGATCAAGTGATTGATTGGCAACCGATCGAACAGTACCTGAACCGTCAAAGAACCCGTTACCTTAGAGACCACCGCGGCCGTCCCGCCTATCCCCTGTTGTCCATGTTTAAAGCCGTCCTGCTCGGCCAATGGCACAGCCTCTCCGATCCCGAGCTCGAACACAGCCTCATCACCCGCATCGACTTCAACCTGTTTTGCCGCTTTGACGAACTGAGCATCCCCGATTACAGCACCCTATGCCGCTACCGCAACTGGCTGGCGCAAGACGACACCCTGTCCGAACTGCTGGAACTGATTAACTACCAACTGACCGAAAAGGCCTAAAAGTAGAGAAAGCATCCGCCGCCGTCATTGACGCCACCATTATTCAGACCGCCGGCAGCAAACAGCGTCAGGCCATAGAAGTCGATGAAGAAGGACAAGTCAGCGGCCAAACCACACCGAGTAAAGACAGCGATGCTCGTTGGATAAAGAAAAACGGTTTATACAGACTCGGTTACAAACAACATACCCGTACCGATGCGGAAGGCTATATAGAGAAACTGCACATTACCCCCGCCAATGCCCATGAGTGCAAACACCTGTCGCCTTTGTTGGAAGGACTGCCCGAAGGTACGACCGTCTATGCCGACAAAGGCTACGACAGTGCGGAAAACCGGCAACATCTGGAAGAGCATCGGCTGCTGGACGGCATTATGCGCAAAGCCCACCGTAAACATCCGCTGTCGGAAGTGCAAACGAAGCGTAACCGATATTTGTCGAAGACCCGTTATGTGGTCGAACAAAGCTTCGGTACGCTGCACCGTAAATTCCGCTACGCCCGGGCAGCCTACTTCGGACTGATTAAAGTGAGTGCACAAAGCCATCTGAAGGCGATGTGTTTGAACCTTTTGAAAGCCGCCAACAGGCTAAGTGCGCCTGTTGCCGCCTAAAAGGCGGCCCGGATGCCTGATAATCAGGTACCCGGGGAGGATTAAGGGGGTATTTGAGTAGAATCAGTGGATATTCGAAACAAAAACAGCCGAAAACCTGTGTTTAGGTTTCGGCTGTCGAGGGAAGGGCTTTTTTGCAAAGGTATCTGCCTGAATGGGTTTTTAGGCTGCCGTTACCGCCACCGGCTTCTCCGCTTGAGCGCTCGCCGGAACTTTTGCCCTGCCCGATGGCAGTCTCGGCTACGGCCATCAGGATGCCGCGGGTGCGGTTGAAGACGGTTTTATGGCGGTGTTTGTTCATGGCGGGGGTATCCGTAGTGTGTGCGGGGGTGGGGAAAGGCAGCCTGAAAACGAGAAAAGGGGGCAGGCTGCCTGCGATGTAAACACACAGCAACTTAATCCTAAACTCTATTCGTCATTCGCAAGCGGCGGCAAACCCAAAGTATCTGTTTGGCCGGTGTAGTAATCCACCCAGTTTTGCAGGTATTCGTAAGGGAAGTCCAAATCGTAGGCACGCATAAAGTCGAAGGGATCTTGGTATTCGCCTTCAGGCAGCGGCGCATCAAACAACGCTCCGTTGCCGCCGTTTGTGCTGTTCAGACTGCCGCCCGCCGCACCCACCACCGAAGCAATCGCCCCGGTCTGCGCTTTAATCTCTTCTTTAATGTGCTCGGGTAACAGGTTGGGATTGAATTTTCCCGTTGTCGGGTCAATCGCGGTATGGCCGTCGTCGTATTGTTTGGCCAGATACCCGGCCGCACGTTCGGCAGCAACAGCAGCGCTGTCGCCGGCAAGCGGGTCGGCGCCGTTGGCGTAGGCTAAGGCGGCGCCGAGCATAAAGTGGGCGACGATTTGTGCGGCTGTGTTTTGGTGTCCGCCGTGGCCGAGGGTGCGGCCGATGGCTTAGGCTGAGATAGTGTTCGTAGCTGCCGTCGTTACGCTCTTTCAGGCTGCCTTCGTGGGCGGCCTGTTGTTTTTCCAGCTCTTCGGCTGCCGCTTTGGCACGGTTGCCCCTATAGGTGCCGACGGCACTGTGGATGGCGGCAGTAGATTGGGCGACGGTTTGCTGTTTGTCGAGTAGGTTTTGCAGATCGGGAACGCTGTCGGCACCGTGATGGGCAGTAGCCGAATCGGTATGGATGCCGAGGGCGCGGGCACTGGTTTTTTTGCCGCCGATGGTGATGTTGCCTTCGCTGAGTACGGAGCGGGTATAGCCTTGGCTGCCGCCGCTTTCATGCTGCGGCAGGGTGGGGCTGTAGTTGAGGCCTTTGTTCATGTTCTGGCCGGCGGTTTGGGACGCACGGCCGAAGGCGCTTTGATTGAAGCCGTTGCTTCCTTTCAGGCTGCCGCCATAACCGGCACCGATACCCATGCTTTGGGCACTGTAGCTGCTTTCGTTGCGGATGTCTTCAAAGCTGAAACTGCGGGCGGTGAGTTCGTTGTGGTCTTTGTCTGCGGCAGAAGCGATGGCACCGCCTTTGAGTCGGACGCTGTCGGCTGTGATGTGGTAGCCGCCTTCGCCGGCAAAGAGACCGCTCTGGCTGCCGACGTTAAAAGACAGCCTGAATATTTTTCAGACTGTCTTTTTGAAGAGATGGAAGTTATTTGTTTCTCAATATCTCAATAAGGGCGGCTTTGGACTGGTAGAAGTCCAAATCAAATAATGAAATGCCTAAATGTTTGCAATATTCTTCGATCATCTCCACAGTCAGCCTGTTTTTTTTGAGTCTTTCGGTATATTTTTCTGTCTGTTCAAACGGCAGCGGCGTGCCATATTCCATAAACTCGACACGACTGGTTTCTTTATGCAGCATAACATCTCTGGTTTCGCAGTCATGACGGGAAACCTGTTTGCTGCCCTCATATAGGGTAAATGAGACCGCACCGAATTCATCTTTGCCAAAATATGGGCGTAAGTACATAGTCAATAATCTGATTTTCCACAGCAAGGCTTCATACGGCACACTTGAAAAGTCTGTGCCGTTCCGATTATTGTCTATTAGTAATGACCAATCAGACTGCGTTTCCAACAATAAATATTTGGATGATCCGGTAATCTCAAGCGGATTCAAGAAATCCAATTTCTGACTGAGGGTATATTCCTCATCCAAATACGATAGTTTCGGTTTTAAATTCTGATAAAAGTCGCTTAAATCCATTAATCTTTTCAAATAGAGATCCAATGCTTTTTCAAATGGCGCGCCAATAAAATAAAACTGTTTCAGGCTTGGATGGCCGTCTTTTGCAAGAAAAAAATCTTTGTTTACATTCATCATCTAATCCACGGTTCTTAAAGTTACAATAGCATCCGGATCATTACTCAATGCTCTCGATGCATGTCCGGCTCCACGGTTCGAACTGGCGCGATCGTATTCGATATAAATTCGTTTATTAGAATCACGCAAGGTGGCTTGGACATCCGGGCGGCAGATCCCTACCCGGCACATTTGGTTGTTTACCTGCTGTTGGTTGATCCTAATATCTTTCGCTGCGGCTGTGGCCGCTGGCTTTGCTTTGGTTGTAGTTGCCGGATACGCTCCATGCGGTACCGAGCGCGACTTAGGCGCGGATGCCGCCGCCGCTTTGTTTGCTCTCCTGTTCGACAGTGTCCTGCGGGCTTTCGATGTGCAGTGTGCCGCCGACTTCAGCGTCGATGCGTTTTGCATGGGCTTGGGCACCGTTCAGCACGGTATTGCCCTTGCTGCTGAGCTGCAGTTTGTCCGATTGCAGCAGGGTGTTTTGATGGGTTTGGCTGTCGGTGCGGTTTTTGCCTTTGCCGTAGGCGGCTTCGGCGTAGATATAGACGCCGGTTTGGGCACCAACGGAAACCCCGACGCCGACCTGTACGCCGGCATTGCGGTTTTTGCCGTCCTGATGTTGGCTGTCTTGGGCCGACTGCAGCAGGATGTCGCGCGCGGAATCGAGGCGGATGGTGTCGCCCGCAGTAATGTTGCTGCCTTGGACGGTAATGTCGCCCTCGCGGCTGCGGATATTGATGTCGCCGCCAGCTTTCAGGCTGCTTTCGCGGCTTTGGCGGTAGTGTTGGTTTTGCTCTTTGCCGGCGGTTTTAAAGCCGAAGCCGGCTTCGACGGACAAGAGGACGGCGCCTTGCTGTCCGGTTTGGTTTTTGACGGCATCGGCTACTTTGCCGACGCCATCGGCCAGTTGGTAGGCTTGGGCGCCGGCGGCTAGACCCTGCAGGGCGCGGGTGCGGTCGTCGGCTTTGCTTTAAGATTAATTAATTTTTAATATTTTTAATATTAATGCAATTATCCCAAGTAAAATAGGAACTATTATTGGAATAATGGCGTCCTTAATTTTTTTAATGTAGTTATCTTCTTTTTGTTGCGTCTGCTCATAATCATCCTCATGTAGATATGCATTATTTATATCCTTGTAAGTCTCATTTTCATCACCAACAACTCTGGAACCATCCTTAAACGACCTTGCAATTTTTATCATTGATGATAGTAGATCATTGCTTGTGGTAATTGCAAGCAATTCTTCCCCATCATAAAAAAGAATGCTTTCCTCATCGTTTGGGTCATAAAAATATACTTCACCCATCTCGTTGCAATCTTCATGATAATTAAATTTTTCTCTTAAAAATATTGACAAGTTCTCCTTGTTTTTTAATATTTTATTTTCGTCTGAAATTTTTTTGCTGGTATTTATTATCCTAATATGGTAACCCATCATCTATCCTTTCTTGTTTGGTCATATAGTTCTTTTGCTTTATTATGTATTTCTCGCACCCCCTGAGCTGTGACTCCAATGCGTGCTGCGGCTGCGGCCGCCGCTGATCACGACAGGGGTGCCGGCGGCCTGGCTGGCTTTGGCTGAGGCGCTGCTGCGCTGCTGCGCTGCATCCAGTTACCGACGATACTGTCGCTGTACCCGCCGCCCTGCATGGCTTTGTCCCAGGCGTTTTTGCCGGCGGTATAGGGGTCGTAAGTGATGCCGACCGAGAAGCCGCTTTGTTTGCGCTGTGTCCGGCTGTGCTGTTCGCTGCGGTTATAGGCTTCGCCGAGGGAAACTTCGCGCCCCTGCAGATGCAGATCGCCGCCGGCATACAGTTGTGCGGCTTCGGTAGTCAGTTTGCCGCCCGCTGCTACGGTGGTGTTGCCTTTCAGGCTGCCTATCTGCGAGGAGATTACGGCAGACGATACGCTGTTTTGCTGCAGGTTTTCTTGGGTTTTGCCGTAACCGGCCATCGCCACGCCGTTTTTCAGGCTGCCGGTTAGGCCGGACTTTTTGCGCTCGTGGTTTTCCCAATCCTGGTAGCGGTTGTCTTGTGATTAATGCGGTGGTGGGTAAATCCGCTTACATCCAACACATCATAGCTACTCAAACAATCCGTATAGACAATACTGTCAGGCATAATTTTCTTTGTGATAACAGGAAATAACGTCTCTCTTTTAGCGTTCTCAATAACCACGGTATAAACCTTGCCGCCGCGTTTGAGAATACCAAAAACTGCCACTTTGTCTGCCGCACCGCGTCCACGTTTGCCTTTGCGGTGTCCGCCAAAATAGCTCTCGTCCAACTCAACTGAGCCGTCAAAAACCGTATCGGCTTCCAGTGAAAGATGATGGCTGATGACTTCGCGAATCTTGCGGTAAAACAGCACTGCCGAATTGGGGTGGATGCCCGATAAATCAGCTGCTGAACGGGCGGTAACTTCGAGTACAAAAAACTGGAGCAGTTTCTTTTGAATACTCTTTTTTAGTTTACAATGGGTTATCTTCATTTTTGCAGTCTAACATGACTGCTTATCTAGTACAGCCCCTAAATTTTTATTCATGGAGATTTTCATTTATTAAAAATTCGGGTAAGTTTTTAAACAAAAAAAATTCATCTCCCCAATTAATCATATTCAACACTGATTGGGAAAAAATTAGCCGAAACCCGATTTCATCATCATCAAGATATAGTTTTCTCATTTCCAATAGGTCTTCATCTTTAAGGAAACCAAAAAAATCAAAATCGGTTAAATCGAATATTTTAAGCTCTCCATAACTACCTAAAGATACGTTTTCAGCTTCCTTGTTGATTTCATAAGACAGATTCGGTTCGCTGCCATTACACTTAAATAAAACAGGGATCCCTTCCAAATCAAACTGTATTTCATCGGGACGTTGGACATCAATATCAAGATCCGTTTCGTCATATATGAAGAAAAGCCCCTTTACTGATAAAATCCTTCCATTTAACTCATTCATTTATTTACCCTTATCCCTTCTTTTACTGATGGATTAGTTAAGCCATTTTTCAAAATTGTTATAAGCTCTCCTTCAGGAGATGTTACTACTACATTATTTCCTTTAATTCTAAATAAAACTGATCCACGTGCATGATTTGCACCTTGCCTGATTCCCTGCCCGTTAAAAGTTCCTACCCTTAACTCATCTGGCCGTTTAGCAATTTCATAAATAAATTTTTTAAAACTTTCTCTTCCGCTAGAAGTTTTCATATCAAATCCATGTTCAGTAGCATGTCTTCCTACTTTGTGACCAAATTGGTTATCGGCTAAAGAAAATCTTTGCGGGTTCCAAGATGCTTTTTGAAATTCCTTAGGAATTTTAGCAAAATCAATTTCTAATCTTGCCAACTCTTCTTGTATCTTGCTTACTTTAACCTCAAGTTGTTCAAATCTTCTAGGCGAGCCTTTCGCATCTTTGGCTAATTCAAACAATTTCTTGGCTGTGCGCAAATCCCCCGCTTCTTTGGCAGCTTCGTAGGCCTTTCTGAAATCGCGGACGGTTTCTAGTTTTTTAGCTACTTTCACTCCCGGAATGGCAAAAATAGTTGCAACAGCATAATCTCTAAACGTGTCGGCCTGTTTGAAATCTTTAATCGTTCCGACAACCGTCATATTGGTAAGCAGTTCGCTGCCAATCCGCATCATTTTTGCATTGGCGGCAATTTCTTCCGGTGATTTACCGTAAGACATTAACACAACAGTATCGGTTTTGCCGAACTCTTCGCTATGAGCCTGCCTTCTTTCGGGATTAAATGCCATTTTAATCATTGAGTAATATAAAAGGCCGTCTGAAAAATATACTTTCAGACGGCCTTTAAAATGATTTAAATGAAAATCCTACATCTGCACCGAGCCGTTGACGGTCAGGCTGATTTCTTCTGAACCCGGAGAGGCTGGTATGCCATCTTCTATTCCTGCCGCTACTTCTGCAGCGGGGATTGCACGAAGCATTTTGGCGTGTGCAAAATCGCCGCCTACTTGGCGGTTGCCGATGTGGCCCAAGTTGAGTTTAACGATTTTGTAGCTGGAGAAGCCAAGCGTTTGGGCGAGGTTTTGGGCGCGGTCTTTGAAGCGCAGGATGACGGCCTTGCTCAGTTGATCGACGGTTTCTTCACGTTTTTCTTTGGATACGGAAAATGAGGAGCTTTCCAAAACGGCGATATTGATACTGTCGGCAATCAGGCGGTTGAGTGCTTCAAAGTCTTTGCTTTCTACTTTGAAGTAGGCGTGTTCTTCCCAGCCGGTTTGGGTACGTTTGCCGTTGGTGTATTGATAGCGCGGGGATGCGTTGCGCTCCATCAGCTCTGCTTTAAATTTGTTGTTTTGAGAGATTTTGTTGAACTGGTTAAATTTTTTCATGAAGACTTGGTTGACGGCTTGACGGTCTTTGCCTTCTGCGTTGATACTGAAATGCGCGGTCATGGTATCCCGCGGCACTTCCATGTTGGCGGATTCGGAAAATTCAACGATGTTGTAGTTGAGGCTTTCTGCTGCTACGGGCAGGGAGGCAGCTAGCAGTAGGGCGGTAAGGGCTGGGCGGAGCATTTTGGTTTTCCTTGTAATGCGGATTTTAAAAAAATAATTTAGCATGAAATATGGAAACGTTGGCTTTGGTAAGCGTAAGGATTTGTATGGGTTGAGGCCGTCTGAAAAGAAGTTACTTTGTATCCATCAGGCCGACTTCATGGGGATTGAGGCGGGCTTTTTCTTCTTGGCCTAAGCCGACCAATTTCCGCAAGCGGGTCATGTAGGCATTGACGTCAAGGCCCCGTCCGTAGCGTTGTGCTTCCCAGATGGTTTCTGCCAAGGCTTCCATCATATCGTGTTCGGCTTTGACCCAGTCGCCGTTATAACGGGCGCAAAGTTGATGGTGGATGGCACGGATGCCTGGTGGCTGGTCGATGGCGCTTTGCTCTTGTAGGGAAAGGTGTAGCGACATATGCAGGAATGGGTTGCTTTCGCCGTCTTCGGGCAACCATTCTTTATCTAAATATTGTTCGATGTCTTCGAGATAGTGTCCGTATTCGGGATGGGCTTCGATAATGCGCAATGCTTTTTGTTGCAGGCCGTCCAATTGGAGCGGTGCAAGCCTGTGTTGCCAGACGTGGGCAAAGAATCGGCGGACATCGTGGGTGTTTACGTCATACATGATGGGTGTGATTTGATTTTGGGATATGTGATTATATAGCGATTGCGATAAAAAAGGCCGTCTGAAAAATATGTTTTCAGACGGCCTTTGTTTTGCAGGGTTTAGCGGCGATCGATGATTCGGTAATACACTTCGCCGTCTTGGACATAGCCCAATTCGACGCGGGCAATTTCGGCGATGGCCTCTTGTCCGTGTGCTAAGTCTTCAACTTCCGCATTGAGGAAATTGTTGCGTAAAGTGAGCGTTTGGTTTTTTTCCTCCTGACGGACGAGCTGTTCCTGCAATTCTTCCGTATGCCCGACACTGCCTTTGCCAAACCAAAGGCTGTACTGACAGCACAACAGTGCGAAGGTTAAAACAAAAGTCACCCACTTCATACAATCAATATCCTATATTTTGCTTATTTGCCCAATTGGTAGAATGCGGCTTTGCCAGGGTAGTAAGCGGCTTCGGCCAATTCTTCTTCGATGCGCAACAATTGGTTGTATTTCGCCATGCGGTCAGAACGGGACAGGGAGCCGGTTTTGATTTGCATGCAGTTGGTGGCAACGGCCAAGTCGGCAATGGTGCTGTCTTCGGTTTCACCGGAACGGTGGCTCATTACGCTGGCGTAGCGGTTGCGTTTGGCCAAGTCGACGGCTTGCAGGGTTTCGCTCAATGTACCGATTTGGTTCACTTTAACCAGCAATGCGTTTGCCACGCCTTTTTTGATGCCTTCGGCCAAGATTTTTGGATTGGTTACGAACAAGTCGTCGCCGACCAATTGAACTTTTTTGCCCAATTTTTCGGTCAGCAGTTTCCAGCCTTCCCAGTCGTTTTCGTCCATACCGTCTTCAATGGAAATGATTGGGAATTCGTTAACCAGGCCCTCCAAGTATTCGGCAAATTCTGCGCTGGTGTAGGAGCGGCCTTCGGCTTCCAGATGGTATTGGCCGTCTTTGTAGAACTCGCTGGATGCGCAGTCCAGGGCGAACAATACGTCTTCGCCGGCTTTGTAGCCTGCGGCTTCGGTTGCTTCAACGATCAGTTGCAGAGCTTCTTTGTGGCTGTTCAGGTTAGGTGCGAAACCGCCTTCGTCGCCAACGGTAGTTGGGAAGCCTTTGGCATCACACAGTTTTTTCAGTGCGTGGAAAATTTCGGCACCGCAACGCAGGGCTTCGCGGAAAGATTTTGCGCCGACAGGCATAATCATGAATTCTTGGATGTTCAGGCTGTTGTTGGCATGTTCGCCGCCGTTGATAACGTTCATCATCGGAACAGGCAGAGCCATTGGGCCTGCGCCGCCCAAGTAACGGTACAGAGGCAGACCTGCATCTTCAGCGGCTGCGCGTGCTACGGCCATGGAAACGGCCAAAGTGGCGTTGGCACCCAAGTTGCCTTTGTTTTCAGTACCGTCCAATTCGATCATGATTTGGTCGATATAAGATTGTTCGTTGGCATCGATACCGATGAGGGCTTGCGCGATTTGGTTGTTGACGTGGTCAACGGCTTTCAATACGCCTTTGCCCAAGTAACGGGATTTGTCGCCGTCACGCAGTTCCAAAGCTTCTTTTTGGCCGGTTGATGCGCCGCTTGGTACGGCTGCACGGCCCATGACGCCGGATTCCAACAATACGTCACACTCTACGGTAGGGTTGCCGCGAGAGTCCAAAATTTCGCGTGCAAAAATATCAACGATTGCGCTCATGAATATCTCCAAATAGGATAGTAAAAGAAAAGTAGCTTTGTTACGTTTCAGACGGCCTTAAGGATGATTGCCAAAGTCTGATGAATGCAGACATTATACCGTCTTTGCCAAGTATGGCATCGGAGTTGGTATGAAACCGACTGTAAGTTTGTTTCACGTCAATATCGCTCAAACAAACATAAGCTGTATAGTGTAACATTTTTTACCCTTTTTAGGGTGAAAAGCTGATTAAATAAGGCATAAGGCCGTCTGAAAAACGGATTAGCCTGCTCCCAAAATCATTGAGCCTACGCCGTCATCGGTCAGCACTTCCAAGAGCAGGGCGTTTGGAACGCGGCCGTCTATGATATGTGTGGCTTTGACGCCGCTTTTGGCGGCTTCGACGGCAGAGGCAATTTTAGGCAGCATGCCGCCGTACAGCGTGCCGTCTTCAATCAGTTCGTCAATGCGGCTTGGTGTCAGGGTGGTCAATAATTTGCCTTCTTTATCCAGTACGCCGGGGATATTGGTCATCATCAGCAGTTTTTCGGCCTGAAGTTTTTCCGCCAGTTTGCCGGCAACCAAGTCGGCATTGATGTTGAACGCTTCGCCGTTTTGGCCTACGCCGATGGGGGCAATGACCGGAATGCAGCCGCGCTCGACCAAGCCTTCCACCAAACGGGTATCGATGTCGGCCACTGTGCCGACTTGGCCGATGTCCACACCTTTTTGTTCGGGCGTATCGATCAGGAGTTTTTCCGCTTTGATGAAGTGGTTGTCCCGGCCGGTAATGCCGACGGCGCGACCGCCGAAGGTGGTAATCATGGAAACGATTTCTTTATTGACGTGTCCGCCCAAAACCATTTCTACGATGTCCATGGTTTCGCTGTCGGTCACGCGCATGCCTTGAACAAATTCTCCTTTTTTGCCGACTTTTTCCAACATCTCATTGATTTGCGGGCCGCCGCCGTGAACGATGACGGGATGCAGGCCGATCAGTTTGAGCAGGACGACATCGCGTGCGAAGCCCTCTTTTAAGGCAGGTTCGGTCATGGCGTTGCCGCCGTATTTGATGACGATGATGGAGCCAGAAAAACGGCGGATATAAGGTAAAGATTCGGCAAGGACGTGAGCCTTGATGGCAGGGGAGACAGATTGTTGCTGGGTCATGGTTTCAACCTTGTTTCATGATTTCTGCCTTTATCTTAATCCCAAAGGCCGTCTGAAACAATATTTCCAGGCGCTTGAAATCCTGTTAAATCAGTTAAATGGTTGAAACCAGCCTCATGCAAACGGTAAAATGACGGTTTGCTTCGGCCTCTTCGCCGATTACTAAGGATACCCATGATGAAAATCAGCACCCAATTCGATGCCGGTTCGGTTGTTGTCAAAGACTTGAGCAACCCTGCCGATATCCGCCTCGCCCTGCGTCCCGACAATGCTTCGGAGTTTGCCCAATGGTTTTACTTCCGTTTGCAGGGTGCGGCCTATCAAAACTGCGTGATGCATTTTGAAAATGCGGCGGACGCTGCGTATCCTTTGGGCTGGGAGGACTATCAGGCTTGCGCCTCTTACGACCGCCAAAATTGGTTTCGCGTGCCGACCAGCTACGAAAACGGCGTGTTGACCATCAACCATACGCCTTTGTCCAACAGCGTTTACTACGCTTATTTTGAGCCTTATTCCCATGAGCAGCATTTGAACCTTTTGGGCGATGCTCAGGGCAGTGGTTTGTGCCGTATCGACGACTTGGGCAGTACCGTTCAAGGTCGCGATATCAATCTTCTGACCATCGGCAACCAAGTCGAAAGCGACATGAAAGTCTGGATTATCGCCCGTCAGCATCCGGGCGAAACCATGGCGGAATGGTTTGTCGAAGGTTTGCTGGGCCGTCTGCTTGATCCGCAAGATCCGACCGCGCGTATGCTGCTTGACCGTGCGACTTTCTATATTGTGCCGAATATGAATCCGGACGGTTCGGTTTTGGGCAACCTGCGCACCAATGCCGCCGGCGCCAACCTCAACCGCGAATGGGAAACACCGACTTTGGAGCGAAGCCCCGAAGTCTTTGCCGTCCGCGAAAAAATGATGGAAACCGGCGTGGATTTGTTCTTGGATATTCACGGCGATGAAGGTCTGCCGTTTGTCTTTGTGGCCGGTACCGAAGGCGTGCCGAACTACAACGAGCGCATCGAAGCCTTGGAAGACCAATTCAAACTCGCGCTGCTCAATGCCAGCCCCGATTTCCAAGACGATTACGGCTATGACAAAGATGCGCCGGGTCAGGCAAACATGACTTTGGCGACCAACTGGGTCGGCAATCATTTCAACTGCCTTGCCTATACTTTGGAAATGCCGTTTAAAGACAATGCCAACCTGCCGGACGACGATTTCGGCTGGAACGGCCAACGCTCGCTGCGCTTGGGCGAGGCCATGTTGTCTGCTATTTTGAATGTGGTTGACGAATTGCGTTAAACCATCCGACACTGCATACAGGCCGTCTGAAAGTTCAGGCTTTCAGACGGCCTTTGAGATAAGGAACACACATTATGATGATACATCCCCAGTTTGATCCGGTGCTGATCAGCATCGGCCCGCTTGCCATCCGCTGGTATGCCTTGAGCTATATCGTCGGCTTTATCCTGTTTACGATTTTGGGCCGCCGCCGTATCGCGCAGGGCAATTCTGTGTTTACCAAAGAAACACTCGACGATTTCCTGACTTGGGGTATCTTGGGCGTCATCTTGGGCGGCCGTATCGGCTACGTTTTGTTTTATAAATTTTCCGATTATCTTGCCAACCCGTTGGATATTTTCAAAGTTTGGGAAGGAGGCATGTCGTTTCATGGCGGATTCTTGGGTGTGGTCGTTGCCATGTGGCTGTTTGGCCGCAAGCACAACATCAGTATCTTGAAATTGATGGATACCGTTGCGCCGCTCGTACCGCTGGGCTTGGCTTCCGGCCGTATCGGCAACTTTATCAACGGCGAACTTTGGGGACGCGTGACCGAGCTCAATGCTTTCTGGGCGATGGGTTTCCCGCAAGCGCGTTATGAAGATGCGGAAGCTGCGGCGCACAATCCTTTGTGGGCCGAATGGCTGCAACAATATGGCATGCTGCCGCGCCATCCGTCTCAGCTTTACCAGTTTGCCCTTGAAGGCATTTGCCTGTTTGTTATCGTTTGGATTTTCTCGAAAAAACCGCGTCCGGCCGGTCAAACGGCGGCATTGTTCTTGGGCGGTTACGGTTTGTTCCGCTTTATTGCCGAATTTGCCCGCCAGCCTGACGACTATCTCGGCCTGTTGACTTTGGGTTTGTCCATGGGTCAATGGTTGAGCGTGCCGATGATTGTATTGGGTGCTATTGGTTTTGTTTGGTTTGGCCGTAAAAACAGCGTTACCAAAGCATAAATAAAACAATGAATAAAGGCCGTCTGAAAAGGTTTTCAGACGGCCTTTTTATCGCTTCAAGCAAACGGATTTCGGGTTTAACCAAAAAAGCCCATTTTGACTTGAATGAGTTTTTCCAGCTCCGGCAGAACGCGGCGGCGTGAAACGAAGAAGATAATGTGGTCGCCGTCTTGGAGGATGGTTTCGGTGTGGTGTCCCATGATGACCTCGCCGGTTGCGCCGCGGACGATGGCGGCGATGTAGCAGTCGCTTGGCCATTTGATGCCGCTGATGCGGCGGCCGACGATGGCGGAAGTATTTTTATCGCCGTGTACCACCACTTCAATGGCTTCGGCCGTACCACGGCGCAAAGGATGGACGGCAACGATGTCGCCACGGCGGATGTGGGCGAGGATGGAGCCGATGGTAATCAGGTGGGGGGAAACGACGATATCGATTTTGTTGCCTTCGAGCAAATCGACGTAGCTTGAGCGGTTGACGATGGTAATCACGCGTTTGGCACCAAGGTTTTTCGCCAACAGGCTGGACATGATGTTGTTTTCGTCATCATTGGTCAGCGCGCAGAAGACGTCGATTTCGTCGATGTATTCTTCGTCCAGCAGGGTTTCGTCGGTGGCGGAACCTTGCAGGACGAGGGTGTTGTCCAGATTCTCGGCCAGCCATTCGGCGCGCTGGGGTTTGTATTCGATGATTTTGATGTCGTATTTGGATTCAAGCTGCTTGGCGAGGCGGTAGCCGATGTTGCCGCCGCCGGCAATCATGATGCGGCGGGTACGCGCTTCTTTCGGACGCAATTCACGCATGATGGCTTCAACGCTGTTGATGTCGGCAGCAAACAGGACTTCATCGCCTTCAATGATGACGGTTTGCGGCGTTGGGACGATCAGGCGGTTGTTGCGGTAGATGGCGCAGATTTGGCAGTCCGCACCTTCGAGCAGGTGTTGGTTGATATCGGCAATTTCACGGCCGATCAGCAAACCGCCTTTGCGTGCTTGAACAATCACCATGCGGACTTTATCGTTGGCGAAACTGAGTACCTGCAATGAGCTGGTGTAGTTGAGCAGGCCGACAAGTTGTTCGGTAACCAGTTGTTCGGGGCTGATGGTTTCGGTAATGCCGAAAATGTTGAGGCTGCCTTCTTCGGGGTTATCGCTGCCGTCAACCGGATATTCGAGGTATTCGCTTGAGCGCACGCGTGCGATGCGGCTGGGGATGTTGAATAGGTCGGCGGCGATTTTGGAGGCGACAATGTTGGTTTCGTCGCTGCGGGTCAGGGCAAGCAGAAGGTCGGAGTCCGCCGCGCCTGCCTGTTCGAGGGTAAAGGGCGATGCGCCGTTGCCGACGATGGTTTGGACATCGAGGCGGCTGCTGATGCGGTTGAGCGCTTTTTCGTCGATGTCGATGATGGTAACGTCGTTGCTGGGAACAGAGGCGAGGTTTTGGGCGACGGTCGAGCCGACTTGGCCGCTGCCGAGGATGAGTATTTTCACGGTAATCGAGTGTGTTCGGTAAAAATGAAATTGTAACAAAAGGCCGTCTGAAATTGGAGTTTCAGACGGCCTGATTTTTCAATCGGCTAAAGGATTACCAATAGCCCAAGGCTTTCCACCACAAGATGCCGACAGTGCTGAAAATCAGAATTTCGACCACGCTCATGATGAAGCCGGCTTTCCACCATTCGGTCATGGTCACATAGTTGGAGCCGTAAATGACAGGTGCAGAACCTGTGGCGTAGTGGGTCAGCGACATCATGATGCCGGTAGCGGCTGCCATAATCAGGGCAAACAGCATCGGTGGTGCGCCCAAGGCCAAGCCTGCGCCGTAGAATGCGCCGAACATGGCGGTAACATGTGCCGTACCGCTGGCGAAAACGTAGTGGGCGTAGAGGTAGGCCAGCATCAACAGGGCGCAACCGGCTTCCCAACCCAAGCCCATGTGGGCGATACCGCTTTGCATGGAGTCGGACAACCAGCTGATGAGGCCCAGTTTGTTGAGGAAGTTTGCCATCATAACCAAGGCAGCAAACCAAACAATGGTGTCCCACGCGCTTTTTTCTTTCAGCGCATCTTCCCAAGTCAGTACGCCGGTCAAAAGGCACAGGCTCAAGCCGAGGAAGGTGGTGGCGGTAGCATCAACTTTCACGCCGAACAGCATCTCAGGAATACCCGCCCACAACAGCAGCAGAACCAGGAAAATGCCCAGCATGATTTTTTCTTCACGCTTCATCGGCCCCATGGCAGCCAAATGCTCTTTTGCCAATGCAGTGGCGTTAGGGGTTTGTTTGATTTCAGGCGGATACAGGAAGTACAGCACCAGCGGCATCAGTAGCATAGCAAGCAGGCCGGGTACGATCATTGCCAAGAACCAAGTACCCCAAGAGAGTTGGATTTGCGAATTGGTGGCTTTGGCAACCAATTCGACTACCAGCGGATTGGGTGCGGTGGCAGTGATAAAAATCAGACAGGTAATTACGTTGGAGTGGAAGTTGACCAGTGAAAGGTATTTACCGATTTTACCTTCCGTACCTTTTTCAGGGTCAGAGTCGAAGCTCAGGGCAATGGATTTCATAATCGGATGTACGATGGCACCGCCGCGCGCGGTGTTGCTCGGCGTTACCGGACCGATGACCAAGTCCGCCAAAGCCAAACTGTAACCTACGCCCAGCGTGCGTTTGCCGAAAAGGGAGATCAGCAGGTAGCCGATACGCATCCCTAAGCCGGTTTTCAACAAACCGCGCGAGATGATGATGGCGATACCGATCATCCAGATGAGTGAGTTGTTGAGGCTGCTCAAAGCGTCTTTGGTTGCGTCTGCAGCTTTTTCGTTGGTCACACCGGTCAGTGCAACCAAGGTAATGCCCAAAATCGCCATTGCGCCGATAGGCATGGCTTTGCCGATGATGCCGGCAATAATGCCGACGAACAATGCCAAAAGATGCCATGCGTCAGGCGATACGCCTTGAGGAACGGGGATAACGAACCAGATAAGCAGCGTCAGCACAAGTGCGACCGCAGCAGGAATTGGCTTGAAGCCCATGTTGAATCTCCTAATTTGAGGATTGAAGTATTGGGAAATCGGTTTTCAGACGGCCTGAGTGTTGCTGAAGCCTGTCTGAACGTATTTTGGTAGATTCGGAAGGTATTTTCTTATTGGGGTTTCTCTTCCATCTTGGAAAGAAGAGAATGGGAGGCGGGTATCGTTTTTCAGACGGCATTTACAGTGATAGGCCGTCTGAAAACAACGCCGTTTTACTCCTGTTCTTGCGACAGGCCGTATTCTTCGGGGAAGGTACGCAGCGAGCTTTGCAACACGGTAACCGCGCCGTCAATCAAACCGCAACGGCCGCTTCGTGGCAGCAGTTGGCACAGGCTTTGCAAGGCGCGCAGGTCGTCGGGAGTGCCGATGCCGGTGTCCACACGGTTGAGCAGGCGGGAAAGCTGGAATGTGCCGCCTTTGCAAGGCGGGCATTGACCGCATGAGTTGGAAGCAAAAAATTCCACATATTCGGCTACTTTGCGCACCACGCTGGTGCCTTCGGAAATCACAATCATCGCGCCGGTACCGAGGCTGGATTTGCGTTCGCGTACGGAAACGAAGTCCAAAGGCACATCCAAATCTTTTACGGTCAAAAGCGTGTTTGACGGGCCGCCGGTAAATACGGCTTTAAACGTACGGCCTTCGAGCATACCGCCGCCGTGATCGTAAATCAGCGATTGAAGGGTCGTACCCATCGGCAGTTCGTACAGGCCCGGATTCAATACGTCGCCGGAGAGCGAGTAGAGTTTCGTGCCTGCGGCATCGCCAAAACCCAAAGATTTGTACCATTCCGCACCTTTGGCAAGGATTTGCGGAATATTGGCGAAGGTTTCGGTATTGTTGATAAGGGTCGGCTCACCGTTGACACCGCTTTCGGCTGGGAAAGGCGGCTTGCGGCGGGGGAAGGGGAAACCGCCTTCCAGCCATGAAATCACGGCAGTTTCTTCGCCGCCGATATAACGGCCTGAAGTTTCAACCAGTTGCAAGTCCAAAGGTTTACCCAAGTAGTTTTCGATGCGGATAAACAAATCGCTGTTTTTCCATTGCTCGATGGCCGGTGTGATGGAAGCGATGGATTCGGTTTGATGAGGGTTGACGTACAGAATCGCTTTGTTGGCACGGCAGGCAACGGCGGCAATTAGGACGCCTTCGATGACTTGGTGCGGGGTATTTGCCAATAGTACGCGGTCTTTAAATGTACCCGGTTCGTCTTCGTTGGCATTGCAGACAACGTATTTATCGCCATTTTTGCTTTGGGCGGCAACGGCGGCCTCCCATTTGCGCCAAGTCGGGAAACCTGCACCGCCCATACCGCAAAGATTGGCATCTTGCAGTTTGGAAACAATGCTTTGAGGATCGGCAAGCGCAGCCAGCAAGCCTTCGCCGCCACCGACTTTGCGCCAGGCGGCTAAATCTGCGCCGACTTGGCGGGAAGGATGCAGTAAGTTTTGATTGGCTTGGTTCATGATTGTTGCTCCTGCAAACCGGCGTGTTCGCGCAAATCGAATTTGCCGTAGTCGGGATATAAAACGGGGGCTTTGATGTCGCTGGTCAGACCGGCGCGGGTCATTTCGCGTTGCAGGTCATGGACGTGTCCGACACCGCCGCGTACTTTTTTCAGCGGCAGGCCGCAACCTGCGGCGGCTTTACCGGCACGGCGGCCGAAGCTGATGATGTCCAAAAGCGCATTGCCCATCAGGCGGTTGCGGCCGTGAATACCGCCGGTTACTTCGCCGGCGCAATAGAGGCCTTCAACGCAGGTTGCGCCGTCGCCGTTGATTTCGATACCGCCGTTTTGATAGTGCAGGGTCGGATGAATCATGACCGGCTCAACGGCAGGGTCGATGCCGCATTTGTGGGCAACGTGGCCGAGTGTTACCAAACGGTTTAATACGTCAGGATCGTTGGCAATCAGGCGCGGGGTGTCGAGGAATACGCCGACTTGTCCGTCGCGTACCACGCCGCGGCCTTCGCGGCATTCACGCAGAATCGCAGCGGCAACAACGTCGCGCGGTTGTAATTCGTCAACGAAACGTTCGCCCAAACCGTTGACCAGTTTGGTGCCTGCGGAGCGCACGGCTTCGGAAATCAGCGCGCCTGCCAAGTGTGGAGGGTGGGCAACGCCGGTCGGGTGGTATTGGAAAGAATCGACATCGCGCAGTTTGGCGCCGATACGGTAGGCCATCACCAGGCCGTCTGCAGTCGCGCCATAATGGTTGGAAGTGGCAAAACCCTGCAAATGCAGGCGTCCGCTGCCGCCGGTTGCCAATACCACGGCTTTGGCGTGAACCAACACCAAAGAGCGTTTTTCCAAATCGTACAAAATCGCGCCGACGCAGCGGCCGTGTTCGTCTGATAATAATTCGATGGCGGGGTGGCGGTTGAGCTGGGTAATGTTTTCGTCGAGTTCGACTGCCTCGCGCAGTACGCGCATCATTTCAAGGCCGGTAAAGTCGCGGTAGCTCAGAATGCGCGGCACGGTCGTACCGCCTGCACGCTTGCGGCTCAACATGCCGTTGCTGTCTGCGCCTTTAGTCAAGTCAAAAGTCATGCCCAAGCCAATCAGCCAGCGGATGGCAGATGGTGCATCGGTAACCATTTGTGCCACCAATTCTTTTTTGCCGACGTTGTGGCCGCCTTTGATGGTGTCGTCAAAGTGTTGTTGCAGGCTGTCTTCTGCGCCGACCGCTGCTTGAATGCCGCCTTCGGCCATCACGGTATTGCTGTCGCCGATACGCAGTTTGTTCGCCATGATGACGCGTGCGCCGGCTTCAGTCGCAGACAATGCCGCCGCTGCGCCCGCACCGCCGCCGCCAATTACCAATACGTCAGTGTTTAAATGTTCAGCGCCTGACAAATTATAGTCGTCAATCAGAGGCTGACTGATTAAGAGTTTGGCTAAATCAGGATGGCAGTAATCGCCTTGGTTTGGACCGATAGGCAGTTTCACACGGGCATTTGCCTGATAGTCAGGGTGAAATTGGCTCAGTAATTCGTTTTTTTCAGGTAAATCGCCGCGCAGCTCCAATGAGGACGCACGCAGGTTGGCAAGGGCGGTTTCGTAGTCTATGCCTTGGATTTTGTTAACCATTACACTGACTCCTCTTCAAATTCGACTTTCATTTTGCCGCTGTCGATTTCGCGTAGGCGGCGCATCAAATCCACAGGACGCAATGTGCGCGCTGCTTTCATACGGCGAGCGAACAGGCCCAAGTGGTTCGGACGGATGTGTTCGGGGCAGGAGAGGGTGCAGAGGTTGCACATCACGCATTGGTCAAAGGTCAGCGCAGCCGCGCCGAAATCACCGGAAACTACCTGCGCTACGCCGTTTTCTACTTGTAAACCTTTAGGACAGGCGCGATTACAGCCGCCGCAATGACGGCAGTTTTGCGCTTCTGGGAAGGCTTTGGCGGTATCGTCCAACCAGTTCCAGCCATCACCAATCTCGCCGACGTCGTAATATTGGATGTGCTCCGGAATAAAGTAATCCAAGAAGCTGACCTGCATACCTTCTTCAACTTTGGTCTCGCATGCCAGTGCGGTGGTGACTTCGCGCTCGCCTTCTTTACGAATCATGCAGCGGCAGGAACCGCATACGCCTTGACCCATACAGCCGACATTGGCAGTAATCGCATTGCCTGAACGGGCATAGGCTTGGATGATTGACGAGTCGGCGGAAGCTTTGATTTCATGGCCGTCTATGGTCAGGGTTAACAAATTTTCACTCATGGTTTGTTCCTGTGAAATTGGAAGGTGGAATAGTGGGTAATTTGATTAATTGTATTTTTATTACATTTGTGCGTATGAGGAAAATATTCAAGTGATTTACTCAGAAATTCTTTTAAAATCAATGTTTATATATATAAGGCGAAGTGTATCAGAATTTGTTGGATTTGATGATAGGGAGGGATTAGCCTTGCTTAAGGAAAAGATTGTAAACAAAATATGCCTATTATTTAGACAAATTTATTACAAATACTTGATTTTAAAAGTAAAATAAAATTACTTTTTTAGTGTAAATTTTAAAATATTCGTATATTTACTAGTAAAAATCATTATTATATATCAGTTAATTTTGCATAGATTGTTGTATATATTGAATAATGTTCTGACAGGCAAGCAAGTGAAAAATTGTTATAAAATTTCAGAAAATCAAACAAGTTTGATATCAGTCAAGAAGATTGAGGGAGGAAATGACACGGATTTTACAATTGTGTATTGTATTGGAAAGTAAGAAAGGCTATCCAAAATTTAGATAGTTCTCTTTTAAATACAGGCTATTAAATTTACTATCTAAATGCTTAAGGCAAATATTTTCAGACGGCTTATAATAAGATTATCATTTAAAAATAATGTAGTTTTATTTCTATATAAGCGAATAGCCAGTAGATATGGGTTATCAATAACCAAGTGATTTAATATGTTATTAAATTCTATTTAAATCAATAAGGTATGAAAATGATATTGTCTGGGTCATTCATTTGAAAGCACTATTACACTATTGAAGGCCGTCTGAAAAAATCGGTCTCTTAAGAAATAAACAAATCCTCCCTACCATGACTCCCGAAAAGGAACACAATCATGACCGTCATCAAGCAAGAAGACTTTATCCAAAGTATTTTCGATGCTTTCCAATTCATCAGCTACTACCATCCTAAAGACTACATCCAGGCTTTGTATAAGGCTTATCAAAAAGAAGAAAACCCTGCCGCCAAAGATGCGATGGCGCAGATTTTGGTCAATAGCCGTATGTGTGCTGAAGGCCACCGTCCGATTTGTCAGGATACCGGTATTGCGACCGTATTCTTGAAAGTAGGCATGGATGTACAGTGGGATGCCGAGATGAGTGTACAGGAAATGGTTAACGAAGGCGTACGCCGTGCATATACCTATCCTGACAACAAACTGCGCGCCTCCGTATTGGCCGACCCGGCTGGTAAACGTCAAAATACCAAAGACAACACGCCTGCCGTAGTACATATGGAAATCGTAAAAGGCGACAAAGTCGAAGTCACTTGCGCAGCCAAAGGCGGCGGTTCTGAAAACAAAACCAAAGTTGCCATGCTCAATCCTTCAGACAATATCGTTGATTGGGTATTGAAAACCGTCCCTCAAATGGGTGCCGGCTGGTGTCCTCCGGGCATCTTGGGTATCGGCATCGGCGGTACGCCTGAAAAAGCAGTGTTGATGGCCAAAGAAAGCCTGATGAGCCATATCGATATTCAGGAACTCAAAGAAAAAGCCGATTCCGGTGCAGAATTGTCTACAACCGAAGCCCTGCGCTTGGAACTCTACAAAAAAGTAAATGCCTTGGGCATCGGCGCACAAGGTTTGGGCGGTTTGAGCACTGTACTGGATGTCAAAATCCTTGACTACCCAACCCACGCAGCTTCCAAACCGATTGCCATGATTCCAAACTGCGCAGCTACCCGCCATATCGAATTTGAATTGGACGGCTCAGGCCCGGCCAAACTGGAAGCCCCATCTTTGGAAGACTGGCCGGATCTGACTTACAGCCCTGACAACGGCAAACGTGTCGATGTCAACAATCTGACCAAAGAAGAAGTGGCCACATGGAAAACTGGTGACGTATTGTTGCTGAACGGTAAAATCCTGACCGGCCGCGATGCCGCGCACAAACGTTTGGTTGATATGCTCAACAAAGGCGAAGAATTGCCGGTAGATTTCACCAACAAACTGATTTACTACGTTGGCCCGGTTGATCCAGTCCGTGACGAAGTTGTTGGCCCGGCCGGTCCGACTACTTCCACCCGTATGGATAAATTTACCCGCCAAATGCTGGAACAAACCGGCCTCCTAGGTATGATCGGTAAATCCGAACGCGGCGCAGCAACTTGCCAAGCCATTGCTGATAACAAAGCCGTTTACTTGATGGCTGTCGGCGGTGCGGCATATCTGGTGGCCAAAGCCATTAAAGCATCTAAAGTTTTGGCGTTCCCAGAATTGGGCATGGAAGCGATTTACGAATTTGAAGTCAAAGACATGCCGGTAACCGTTGCAGTGGATAGCAACGGCGAATCGGTTCACGCCATTGCACCAAAACAATGGCAGGCCAAAATCGGTATTATCCCGGTTGAAGCTTGATATTTGACTGAATAATCAAAGGCCGTCTGAACGATTTCAGACGGCCTTTTTTTGCTTACAAATAATTCAAATGTTTTCAAACGAGTAAATTTCCCTTTTTAAAAAGCACTTGTCAAAATCAGTGTTTGAAACTAAAATTCACAGCTTATCGAGTCGGAGTGTGGCGCAGTCTGGTAGCGCACTTGCATGGGGTGCAAGGGGTCGAAGGTTCGAATCCTTTCACTCCGACCAAAGAATTGGAAAGAGCCGTTTTGAAAACGGCTCTTTTTTCGTTTGAATGATTTATCTGAATAATGTGTCCGAATGGATTTTAAAACTTAATACCAATGCCGTCTGAAACAAAACCTGCTTTTTCAAAGCAGGTTTTGTTGTTTATAAAGCAGGCTATTCGGCACTATCTTTCAGCATGTCTTTATAAGTATAAAGATAAGACGCGCCGACAAAGGATGCGCCACCGACGACATTGCCCAAGAATACGGGAATCATGTTGAAGAAAAACTGCCCCCAAGTGATGTTTGCGCCTGCCAAAATACCTGCGGGGATAACGAACATATTGGCGACAAGGTGTTGGAAGCCGTTTAATACGAAAATCATGACGGGGAACCAAATGGCCAGCATTCGTCCGGTTGTGTTTTTAGCAGCAAAGTGCAGCCATGCGCCCATGCATACCATCCAGTTACATGCGACTGCTGATACAAAAGCGCGGCCGAAATCCATATGGACTTTTGCTTCCGCCACGGCAATGGTTTTTTCTGCCATGCTGCCTTCAATCATGCCGACATAGTATCCGAGGAAAAAAGCCATTGCCAGCGTGCCCACCAAATTGCCTATGCAGACGATAACCCAGTTGCGCAGCAGCATTTTGGAGGAAATCCGTCCGGCCAATCTGCCTAAAGACATGATCATCATGTTGCTGGTTACCAGCTCGCCTCCGCCAAGCAGGATACAAATCAAGGCGATTGGGAACACGGCGGCGCCGAGTAAAGTTGCAACTCCGCCCCATTCGTGCGGAATGCCGCTGACTACTTTTAAATAGGCAAGATATCCGAAGCCGATGTATCCGCCGGCCAAAACGCTCAAAACCGCCAGCGTAGGGATGCTGGATTGTGCTTTGGCACAGCTTTTGTCGAGAACAACCTGTAAAATTTCCTGTGGGTATAAATCGCGCGAAGCCATGATGTTCCTTAAAGTGGGTTGAGGAGGAAACGCCGTTTCAAAAGTGGCGCAAACTGTCGCGGTAGGGCAGTGTTATAGGAAGCCGGTGTACGGTCTTTGTTTTATCAATCAGCCTGAATTAAACCTAAAAAACAGATACTTCGCCTTGCTTTAGCTCAAAAGAAATATTATTACATTTTGCTTCTGTATTAAAAAAGACCGTCTGAACGTTGAGGTTTCAGACGGCCTTGTTTTGATTTTTAAACTTACAAATGAGCCAGCTTTGCATTGCCTTCGCGAGGAATAGGGCGCGGATTGCCTTGTGCATCGATGGCGACGTAAGTGAACACGGCTTCGGTGACCAGTTGGCGGTCTTCCGTTACCATATCGTTCATCAAAGTCTTCACCCACACTTCGATTTTCAGTTGCAAAGAAGTATTGCCTACGCGGACGCAATGACCGTAGCAGCACACGACGTTGCCGACCTTTACCGGTCTGATGAAATTCATTTCTTGAACAGCCACGGTTACAATTCGTCCCTGTGCGATTTCTGCTGCCAAAATACCGCCGCCCAGATCCATTTGCGACATAATCCAGCCGCCGAAGATATCCTGATTAGGATTGGTATCGCGCGGCATGGCTACCGTACGCAATAAAAGTTGTCCTTCGGGTGCAACATGTGTTTGTTTGTTGTCAGCCATAAATAATCCTGTCAAAAAAGTGTTATTTTACGCCATTTGTGGCGATAAACCTATGTAGGCCGTCTGAAAAATCAGCAGGCAAAGTGTTACAATCAACATCTTCATCAGACAAAGGAGAAAGTTCATGCATCCGATTCAAGAACCAAGAAATAGCGGCCTTTTGCGCGTATCCGACATTCACGAAATCTACTGGGAAGAATCAGGCAATCCTGATGGCCACCCCGTGATTTTCCTGCATGGCGGCCCCGGAGCAGGCGCATCACCGGCCTGTCGAGGCTTTTTCAACCCAGAGCATTTCCGCATCGTTATTATCGACCAACGCGGTTGCGGACGCTCCAAACCCTATGCCTGTATCGAAGACAACACAACATGGGATTTGGTTGCCGATATTGAAAAAGTACGCGAAATGCTCGGCATTCAAAAATGGCTGGTTTTCGGCGGCTCATGGGGCAGCACCTTGTCGCTGACTTATGCCGAAACCCATCCCGAGCGCGTCAGCGGCTTAGTTTTGCGCGGTATTTTCCTGTGCAGGCCGTCTGAAATGGCATGGCTAAACGAAGCAGGCGGCGTCAGCCAAATTTATCCGGCTCAATGGCAAAAATTCATTGCCCCCGTAGCCGAAAACAAACGCCAAGCCCTAATCAAAGCCTACCATGAAATGCTGTTCAGCGAAGATAAAGCCACACGCCTCAAAGCGGCTAAATCATGGGCAGACTGGGAAAGCTACCTTATTCAGTTTGAACCTAAAGATGTAGATGAAGACCCGCAAGCCTCCCTTGCCATCGCAAGAATGGAAAACCATTACTTCGTGAACGAAGGCTGGCTGCAGGGCGATAAGGCTATTTTGGCAAACATCGACAAAATCCGCCATATCCCAACCATTATCGTCCAAGGCCGCTACGACCTATGCACCCCGATGCAAAGCGCGTGGGAACTCTCGCAAGCCTTCCCAGAAGCAGAATTGAGAATCGTCCAAGCAGGCCATTCTTCTTTTGATCCTTCGCTTTCCGAGGCTTTAGTGAAAGCAGTGGAGGATATTAGAAGCAAGTTATAAAGGTTAATAAATGACAATGCCGTCTGAAAAAGTTTCAGACGGCATTTTTTCTATTTACATATTAAATTTAATATCATATTATCATTGCATGATATCAGTTTGAATTTTTTTAGAATTTCAATATGAAACCCCTAATTTACTACGCCCATTCCGCACAAGATAAACTCGGCAATCTCTTACCTTACGAACATTGGCAAACCTTACAAAGTCATTCGGTAAATGTTGGCGAAATGGCGGCGGAGTTTGCTCGGGTATTCGGTGCACAGGAAATTGCCTGCCAGACGGGACAGCTTCATGATGTAGGGAAATATTCGGAACCCTTTAATCAGCGATTGCATGGAGGCCCATCAGTCGATCATGCCACCGCCGGAGCCAAAATTGCCGTCGAACGCTGGGGAAATGTGATTGGCAAGCTGATGGCGTTTTGCATTGCGGGACATCATGCTGGGCTAGCAAATGGAAACGGCGAAGGTGATAACCGCCGCACATTAAAACAGCGTTTGGCGTTGCAATTCGGCGTAGATATTCCCGCTCTCGATAATCTGTGGCAACAAGAAATCAAGCCCCCTCAAAACCTGTCCGCACCGCCACTCAAAGCCGACGCGCATCATCCTTTTTTCTCCTACGCCTTCTTCACCCGAATGCTCTATTCCTGCTTGGTGGATGCTGATTACCTCGACACCGAAGCCTTTTATTTAAACCTAGAAAACAAAGCCAGCGAGCGTGGCGGTTATCCCGATTTAAACTCCTTACAACACAATTTCAATCAATTTATCAACGCTTTCAGACAACGTATCGCCCAAGCTCCAGCGCAAACCGAAGCCGAAAAACGCAATGCTGCCTTAAACCGCTTGCGCAGTGAAATTCTTGATCATGCCATAGAACAAGCGGCGCAACCGCAAGGGCTGTTTACGCTCACCGTGCCGACCGGCGGCGGAAAAACTTTCACTTCCATGGCATTCGCGCTGGAACATGCCAAACGGCACGGTATGCGGCGCGTGATTTACGTCATTCCGTTCACTAGCATCATAGAACAAAATGCCGCTGAATTCCGCAAAGCCTTTGGCGAATTAGGCGAACAAGCCGTGTTGGAACACCACAGCACCTTCAACGACGGCAAACTGCAAAATGAGGCCACCAAAGACAAATTGCGCCTTGCCTCGGAAAACTGGGACGCGCCGATTGTCGTGACCACCGCTGTGCAATTCTTCGAATCCCTCTTTGCCGACCGCTCCTCGCGCTGCCGCAAGCTACACAACATCGCAGGCTCCGTCATCATCCTCGACGAAGCGCAAATGCTGCCGCTTAATCTGTTGCTACCTATCATGCAAGCCATCAAAGAATTGGCGCAAAACTACCGCTGCAGCGTCGTCATGTGCACCGCCACCCAGCCAGCAGTGCAAGCCGAAAACGGCTTCTATCGCGGCTTTGAAAACGTGCGCGAAATCGCCCCAAAACCGACCGCACTTTTCGACAAACTGCGTCGCACCACCGTGCACCACATCGGCACACAAACTGACGCCGACTTGCTCGCCAAACTTGCCGAACACCCGCAAATGCTCGTCATCGTCAATAACCGCCGCCACGCCCGCAGCCTGTATGACCAAGCCAAACACCTTGACGGCACGTTCCACCTGACCACCTTAATGTGTGCCAAACACCGCAGCCAAAAGCTTGATGAGATCCGAGGTCGTCTGAAAAACGGCGAATCCTGCCGTGTTATCGCCACCTCCTTAATCGAAGCCGGCGTTGATGTGGATTTTCCGCTGGTGATGCGCGCCGAAGCAGGTTTAGACAGCGTTGCCCAGGCCGCAGGACGCTGCAACCGCGAAGGCAAAAGGCCGTCTGAAAACAGCTTTGTCTGGATATTCACGCCCGAAGAACAATGGAAAGCCCCGCCTGAACTTGCCGCCCAAGCCGCCATTATGCGCTTGACTGCCAATGAGTTTTCAGACGACCTCTTATCCACCCAAGCCGTCGCTGCCTACTTCGCCGAGCTTTATCAATTAAGAGGCAGTGAACTGGACAATAAAAAAATTCTGAAAATGCACAACGATACAGGGCAAAGCCTCGATTTCCCATTCCAAACCATCGCCGACAAATTCCGCATGATCGAAAGCCACATGCAGCCGCTGATTATTCCGTTTGATTTTGAGGCTGAAAATCTCATCAGCAGCCTGCGCTACGCCGACCACATCGGCGGACTGCTACGCAAACTGCAACCCTACACCGTCCAAATCCCCGAAAAAGCTCTCGCCGCTTTGTATAAAGCAGGGCGTATTGAACCGATTAACGAGAAAAACTTCGGTAAACAGTTTTATACACTGATTGGACTGGATTTGTATGATGACGTGGCGGGGCTTTCTTGGGAGGATACAGAGTTTTTGAAGGGGGAGAGTTTGGTGTTTTGATAAGAAATTTTATGATTTAAAAATTGATAGTGAGTGTACTAACTCATTTTTAAACCAAATATTGCTGAGAGAACTAATTATGACTAAAGATTGGATTTTACAAACAAAAGAAACTCGCCGTAAATTTGTCAATTCTACTTGGATTCCATTGAAGGCAATTTGTAAACGTGAAAAGGGAGATGTGCAAAATATTGGTTATATATCTGAATTTTTTGGATGTAACTCACTTGCTTTTCCTTCTGACCATAAAGATTTGGCTGAAAATTTAGGGTGGTCGGATATAGGAATAATTTTAGAGGCACATCCGTATGCCTTTGACAGTGGACATTACAAAACAATCGATCAGTATGAGTGGAATGAAAAAGAACCCGTTGGCGTACATCTTATTTTTGATCATCCTCAACCTGTAATTGGAGGACGTAAGTGGATTATAAATCCAGATTTAATAGTAGCTCTTAGATTAATCAAAGCAAAAAATAGCTGGGTCAGACCAGAGGAAGATTTCGTTGAAGTGATTCGTGAGTCTTTTGATGATGAAGGAAATCATGTGCAAATTGAGATTAAAAAAGAATTCTTAATTGATTATTTGGCAGCAAGAAACCTTTCTCTTCGCCTCACTTATTATCGTCAAAGAGTAGAAAATGTTGAAGAAGTCGAGAACAGTGAATATGCAGGCTTAGAAAATTATCAAGAGGAGCGAGATCAAGGGCGATTTGAATTACTTATTCGCAGCTTAAACGATGTTTATGGCGGAAGTTGGGCTTCCTTTCGTGTATGGCGAACTGATATAGATGAAGAGGATGATGCTCCAGTAATGGGGCAAGAGACGAATGAAAATACTGAATCTGAAAGTTCTCAAGGTTTTCATGATGGTTATAGAGGGATAAGAGTAGAAGGAGAATTTTGGCGAGATGAATGGATTGAACATCAAGGTATAAGTACCCGAGTTCGCTACGATAAAGAGCCAAATCTACCAACATTCATTGTAGAAACTGATGGAACAAGAATACCTTCTGCCGAATTAGATAATGAAGATATTGGGAGATGGCTGTTTTTTCGCTCTGGTATCGTAAATGAACTACTTCAACATCGTGGATTTTCCCTAGAATGGTACACTTCGGAGACAGGCTGTATCCATTCTACATCTGGTTGTCATACTCATTTTGGAATTAATAGTGCCGATTTAATTACCGTCTATGCTTATGATGTTGCCAAACTTCCATCATGGGAACAACATATTTGGGCAGCGCATAATGTTGCCCCTGAAGGAAAGGTCTCTGCTGAATTATTAGCTTCTCAAGTTAGAGTTCAGCCTGCATCCACCCATGCTGTTGAAGACTTGTTATTTCAAGTCATGCGAATGCTGGAAGCAAGTTTTAAACAGAAGTTGAATGTTGATTTATTTTCTCATGACATCAATGATTCAGAGCTTTTGCAGCAGATTTCACGTTTTTCAAGTACTGATAAAACATCATTATTAAGGCTGGCAAAAGATTTGGTTCGTATTTTTACCGATAGACTTAATGTTAAAGCTCTTCGTGAATTATCTAACCACAAGGATAAAAACAAACTAGGTTCTAATAAATTATTACAAAACATCGTAGCTCAAAAAATTGGAGAGGATTATGCCCATAAGATTTTTGGTGTCATTGTTGGTGTTTATGAAATGAGGCTTGGAGATGCGCATCCTACTGGCTCAAAAATTGAAGAGGCAATAAAACTTGCTGGAATAGATGAAAATCAGTCTTTTTTAAGACAAGGTAAGCAGCTTATTTCTAATTTCGGTCGAGCAATTTGGCATATCGGAAGCATTCTGTTTGGAGAATCGGAATAAGAGTTGAAAACTATTTAAGTGTGGTCAATTCTCCCAACGTTTTCAAAACGTCGTCTGAAACCGCACTTTCCAACCAAAAGGAGAACCAAATGAACCAAATCCGCCTACATGTTTGGGGCGATTATGCCTGTTTTACCCGTCCGGAGATGAAGGTGGAGCGGGTGTCTTATGATGTCATCACGCCGTCGGCGGCGCGCGGGATTTTGGCGGCGGTGCATTGGAAGCCGGCGATTCGGTGGGTGATTGATCGGATTTATGTGTTAAAGCCGATTCAGTTTGAGTCGGTGCGGCGCAATGAGTTGGGCGGCAAGATTTCGGCGGGTAAGGTTAGCGGCGCGATGAAGCGTAAGAGCGTTGCCGATTTATATACGCTGATTGAAGACGACCGTCAGCAGCGCGCGGCGACGGTGCTTAAAGATGTGGCTTATGTGATTGAAGCTCATGCGGTGCTGACGCCAAAAGCAGGCGCGGATGAGACCGTTACCAAGCATATCGAGATGTTCAAACGCCGTGCGAAAAAGGGGCAATGCTTTCAGCATCCTTGTTTGGGTGTGCGTGAATTTCCTGCCGATTTTGCGTTGATTGACGAAGGCGAGCCGCTGCCGCCGTCAGCGTTATCGGAAAGCGAGGCAAACCGCGATTTGGGCTGGATGCTGCACGATATTGATTTTGACCATGACAACACGCCGCATTTTTTCCGCGCGCAAATGAAAGAGGGCGTGATTGATGTGCCGCCGTTTTACGCCGAGGAGGTGAAAGCATGATTCTTGCGTCCCTTGCCCGCTATTACCGCCGTTTGGCAGCGGAAACCGATGAAATGGGCAACCCGAAAGTGCCGCCTTATGGCTTTAGCGAGGAAAAAATCGGCTGGATTTTGGTGTTGGATAAAGAAGGCCGTCTGAAAACCGTTGTGCCGAATCTGACCGCCGATAAAAAGCCGCAGCCGAAGCTGATGAGCGTGCCGCGCCCTGAAAAACGCACGTCGGGTATCAAACCGAATTTTTTGTGGGATAAAACCGCTTACGCGCTTGGCGTGGAAGCCAATAAAAACAAAGCCGAAGCGAAAGAAAAACCCTTTACGTCGTCTGAAAAAACTTTTGACGCCTTTAAGCAATACCATCTCGATTTACTGCAAAACAGCGAAGATGAAGGCTTGCAAGCCTTGTGCCGTTTTCTGCAAAACTGGCAGCCTGATAATTTCGCTACCGAAAATCTGCCTGCCGAAATGCTCGATGCTAATATTGCATTTTCTTTTGAAAAACCGACCGCTTGTATTCATAAGCGAGAAGCAGCACAGACCATATGGGCTAAATGTCTGAAAAGTGATGAGGCTGAAGAAGGCTTGTGCCTGATTAGCGGCGACACCGCCCCGATTGCACGGCTGCATCCGGCGATTAAAGGCGTGTTTGGCGGGCAAAGCTCCGGCGGTTCGATTATTTCATTCAACAAAGAAGCCTTTGCCTCTTTTGGCAAAGAGCAAGGCGCAAATTCGCCTGTTTCCGAACAATCCGCGTTTGCCTACACCACCGCGCTGAACTATCTGTTGCGTCGCGAAAATGATCACTGCCTGACCATAGGCGATGCCAGCACGGTCTTTTGGGCGGAAGCGGACGATAATGCGACGGCGCAGACTGCCGAAGGCTTCTTCGCGCAAGTGTTCACGCCACCAGATGACGAACAAGAAAGCGCCAAAGTTTTCAACGTATTGGAACAAATCGGCAAAGGTCGTCCGCTGCAAGAAATTGCGCCCGAACTCTCTCCCAATACCCGTTTTTATATCTTAGGGCTTGCCCCCAATGCCGCGCGGATTTCTGTTCGGTTTTGGCTGGACACCACCTTTGGGCAGTTGGCGGAAAATTTGGCGCAGCATTGGCAAGATTTAGCCCTTGAGCCTTGCGCATGGAAAACGCCGCCGTCTATTTGGCGACTTTTATTGCAAACTGCCGTATTGGGCAAAAGCGAAAATATCTCCCCTGTATTGGCAGGTGAAATGACCCGCGCCGTGATTTGCGGTACGCCGTATCCCTTAAGTTTGTTGTCGCAACTGATTACCCGAATCCGCGCCGATGGAGACGTGAACGGTCTGCGCGTGGCAATGATAAAAGCCGTATTAGAGCGGCGTTTTAGAAAAGGTTTTATCGAAGAAGGAGTTCCTATGAGTTTGAACAATGAAAGCCCGAATCGCGCTTATCTTTTAGGGCGGCTGTTTGCCGTGTTGGAGCGCATTCAATATCAGGCGTTGGGAGAATTAAACGCCGGCATCGCCGACCGCTATTACGGCTCTGCATCCGCTGTGCCGTTTTCGATTTTTCCGCGTCTTTTGTCGGGTGCAAAACACCATTTATCGCGTCTGCGTAAAGACAAGGCCGGCATGGCGGTGAATTTGGATAAAGATTTGAGCGAAATCATTGCCAAACTGCCCGAAACCTTTCCGCGCCATTTGAGCATTGACGAGCAAGGCCGCTTCGCCATCGGCTATTACCATCAAAAACAAAGCTATTTTGCTAAAAAAGAAACCGCTGAAACCATTGAAAACTAAGGAGCCAGAAAATGTCTGCCATTCAAAACCGCTATGAATTTGTTTACTTTTTTGATGTCACCAACGGCAACCCCAACGGCGATCCCGATGCGGGCAATATGCCGCGTCTTGACCCCGAATCCAGTAAAGGTTTGGTAACCGATGTCTGCCTGAAACGCAAAATTCGTAATTTTGTCGAAATCAGCAGCGAAAACGAAGCCGGTTACGAAATCTACGTTAAAGAAAAAAGCGTGTTAAACCTGCAAAACAAACGCGCTTATGAAGCGCTCGGCATTGAATCTGAAGCCAAAAAACTGCCCAAGGACGAAAAAAAAGCGCGCGATATTACCGCGTGGATGTGCAAAAACTTCTTCGATATCCGCACCTTTGGCGCCGTGATGACCACCGAAGTCAACAGCGGACAAGTGCGCGGCCCGGTGCAGCTGGCGTTTGCCCAATCCATCGACCCGATTGTGCCGCTGGAAGTTTCCATCACCCGCATGGCGGTAACCAACGAAAAAGACTTGGAAAAAGAACGCACTATGGGGCGCAAATACATCGTACCTTACGCGCTCTACCGCGTGCACGGCTTTATCTCCGCCAACCTTGCCGCCAAAACCGGTTTTTCAGACGACGACTTAGCCAAACTCTGGCAAACCCTGACGTTGATGTTTGAACACGACCGCTCCGCCGCCCGTGGCGAAATGGCAGCACGCAAACTGATTGTTTTCAAACACGACAGCGCACTCGGCAGCCAGCCTGCACATAAACTGTTTGACACCGTGAAAGTCGAACGCGTAAACGGCGAATCAGGTACGCCGGCAAGCGGTTTTGGCGATTACAAAATCAGCGTGGTTTCAGACGGCTTAAATGGCGTGAGTGTGGAAGAATATTTGTAAAAATGTCTGAAAAGATGACCGCTTGTATTATAGAAGCAGAAAAGGAAAATCAGGACACGCGCCTGATTCCTCTTTCCGCCCTGCAACACTACGCCTTTTGTCCGCGCCAATGCGCGTTGATTCACAACGCGCAGGCGTGGGCGGAGAACTATTTGACCGCGCAGGGAAAGGCGCTGCATGAGCGGGTGGATTCGGGCGAGCCGGAAACGCGCAAGGGCGTGCGCTTTGAGCGGACGGTGCATGTGTCGGCGGAGAAGCTGGGCATCAGCGGCGTGTTGGATTTGGTGGAAGTGGATACAAAAACAGGCCGTCTGAAACCCGTGGAATACAAACGTGGCAAGCCCAAACCCGACCCGATGGACGAAATCCAGCTTTGCGCCCAAGGCTTGTGCCTGGAAGAAATGACGGGGCAAATCGTCTCTGATGGCGCGCTGTGGTATATGCAAACCCGCCACCGTATCCCCGTCGTGTTTTCAGACGACCTACGCACTCAAACTCTCGCCACCATCGCCGCCGTGCGCGAACTTCTAAACAGCGGACAAACTCCGCCGCCCGACTACGGCAAACGCTGCAAAGCCTGCTCGCTGGTGGAGATTTGCCAGCCGGAGTTGCTGGGGAAACGGGATAGGAGTGTGGGGTATGTGGAGGGGTTGTTTGGGGAAATTTAAATATAGAGGTAATAAACATGGATTTTATGAAAATTATAAATAGAGCAATAGTGAAGTTTTCCAAAACTAAAACTGTTTATTTTTTAGATAGAAATATCATTTCTATAATTAAAGATGCGAATGTAGGGAAAACAATAGATGATCAAAATAAAAAAGATATTTTAAGTCATTTATACAAAATTGATTCTATTAACTCTATTATTACTCCAATGTTCTCTTTATTTGAAGGGCAGCATGGACGTATAGAGTATACTAATGAAGTTTTTGATACCGTAGATAAGGAGTTGAATGTATTAAAAAACTTTTTTAAAAAGGCTAAAGTAGATGATTCATTTATAAGTAATTTTAAATTATTTGAGCAAGCTAAAGTTAGTATTGAATATAAAAAGAATGTTGAAGATAAAATAAGCTTTTTAGAAGAGATTAATGACTATTTGTATCAGCCTCTATCTTCAGATGGGAAGTCCAATGCAATAGAGAAAATCTTGCGCATTCAAGAGGAAAAGTATAGCGTCTGTTTTGAGAAGTTGAACCCAGTTGTTGTTGCAAGTTTGTGCTGTGTTTATGGAAATAATATTTGCAAAAAAATACTAAAACCTAAAAAGGAAGTTGAGAAGACAAATTACTATAATGCAGTGATGGATCTTCAGCACTTTACTTTTTTTACTATGCTTGTTGGTCAAATAGAGGGTGAATATAGTAAACGACATAATGCAAATATTCATTGCGAATTTCTATCTGGTGATAAATTCTTAAACGAATTTTTTAGCTGGTATAAGGTTAATGAATCATCCAGTTTTCTAGGTAATGGAGAATTCAAAATAAATGCAAAACTTAGTGACAAGGGTATTGAAAATATACCTATAGAATTAAAAGATCTTTTGGGTATTGATATGTCAAGCGTAGATGACCAGAATAATTCGTAAAACTAAAAGGCAGACGTAGGTCGGATACTTGTATTTGACAACCATTTGATATTTATGAATTTTAAAATCATTCCTGTAATTTTCAAAATGTCGGATTCGAGAATCCGACCTACCATTTTTCAGGTAGCTAAACTCTGTTAAATGCCCCAAAACTGCGGCCACCCCCAAGGAGTCCCCATGCGCAAACTGCAAAACACGCTCTATATCACCGCCCAAGGTAGTTATCTGCATAAGGAGCGGGAGACGTTGGTGGTGGAGCAGGAGCGTAAGAAGATGGCACAGTTGCCTGTGCATTCCATCGGGCATATTTTCTGTTTTGGGAATGTGCTGGTGTCGCCGTTTTTGCTGGGGTTTTGTGGCGAAAATAATGTGAATTTGGCGTTTTTTACCGAAAACGGACGTTATTTGGGGCGGCTTCAGGGGCGGCAGAGCGGTAATGTGCTGCTGCGTCGGGCGCAGTATCGGGTGTCGGAGCAAAATCCCGTGCCGATTGCGCGCAATATCATTGCGGCGAAGATTCAGGCGAGTAAGCGGGTGCTTCAGCGGCAGATTCGCAATTACGGCGAGAATGCGGCGATTCAAAGTGCGGTCGATTCTTTGAATATTTCGCTGCGGCAGTTGAAGAGCGCGGCGGAGCTGGATGTGGTACGCGGCATTGAAGGCGATGCGGCGGCGCGGTATTTCAGCGTGTTTGGGCAGCTTTTGAGCGAGAAAAGCGGCTTTACTTTTGACGGACGCAACCGCCGTCCGCCCAGAGACGGGGTGAATGCGCTGTTGTCGTTTGTGTACAGCATTCTAGGCAAGGACATCAGCGGCGCGCTGCAAGGCGTGGGGCTGGACCCGCAGGTGGGCTTTCTGCACGCCGACCGACCGGGGCGCGACAGTTTGGCGCAGGATATTTTGGAAGAATTCCGCGCATGGTGGGCGGACAGATTGGTACTTTCCTTGATTAACCGAGGGCAAATCAAACCGCAGGATTTTGTTACCGAGGCAAGCGGCGCAGTAAGCTTAAAAGCCGATGCGCGTAAGCTCTTGTTTCAAGCCTTGCAGGCGAAAAAGCAGGAGAAAATCGTTCATCCGTTTTTAGGTGAGGAAGTGGAAATCGGGCTGCTGCCGTATATTCAGGCAATGCTGTTGGCGCGGCACTTGCGCGGGGATTTGGCGGAATACCCGCCGTTTTTGATGAGATAGGTTTGCAGGCCGTCTGAAAACGGATCGGATATTTTCAGACGGCCTTTAAAGCAGCCTGTATATGGGAATACAAAATGCTAATGCTGATTACTTACGATATTTCGTTGGAAGACGCGGACGGACAGGCAAGGCTACGGCGCGTGGCGAAATTGTGTTTGGACTACGGCGTGCGCGTGCAGTATTCGGTGTTCGAATGCGACATCGCGCCCGACCAGTGGGTTGTTTTAAAGGACAAACTTTTGAAAACCTACAACCCTGAAACCGACAGCCTGCGCTTTTACCATCTGGGTAGCAAATGGCGGCGCAAAGTGGAACACCATGGCGCAAAACCGTCGGTGGATGTGTTTAAGGATACCTTGATTGTGTGAATCGCCAACCTGAGGTTCTCATGAAAATGCGGCAGGGTTGGCGAACTTGGATTGTTCTTTAACAATCAGGATATTGCGAATGCAGGTGTAACAGAAAAGGCTGTGTTATACTCGCGTTCACGTTTTTCTCGGGAGCTTAGCGAAATCGGGGCTGTGAAACCTGACAGAGCAAGGCTTTTGAGAGAGGCCCCAGCCGCCTTCGGGCGGCTGTGTGTTGAAACCTTATCCAGCTTACCGGCACCGCCGTTCATTTGACCAGCCGCCTTCGGGCGGCTGTGTGTTGAAACTTCTTCGGGGATAAGCAGCTCGGCGATGACTTGCCCAGCCGCCTTCGGGCGGCTGTGTGTTGAAACCAAGACGGCAAAGTCCACTTGGTAGCCAGCAAAGACCAGCCGCCTTCGGGCGGCTGTGTGTTGAAACAACACGATACCCGTTGCCGGATACTGAGCAAGAGTCCCAGCCGCCTTCGGGCGGCTGTGTGTTGAAACCAGCCAGGCGTTTTAAAAATCCAGTTTTGGTGCGCCAGCCGCCTTCAGGCGGCTATGTGTTGAAACTGGATAGCCGTGGCAATGTCGGTTTCCCATGCCTTCCAGCCGCCTTCAGGCGGCTGTGTGTTGAAACAAGACAGACAGAGCCAAAGCAATCAAAGACTTTTCAGCCGCCTTCGGGCGGCTGTGTGTTGAAACTTCAGCAACTACGAACTCTATGCCGACCTATCCCGTCAGCAGCCTTCGGGAGGCTGTGTGTTCAAATATCGTCCAAGCAGGCCACTCTTCTTTTGATCCTTCGCTTTCCGAGGCTTTAGTGAAAGCGGTGGAGGATATTAGAAGCAAGTTATAAAGGTTAATCAATAATAATGCCGTCTGAAAAAGTTTCAGACGGCATTTTTTCTATTTACATATTAAAATTTAATATCATATTATCATTGCATGATATCAGTTTGAATTTTTTTAGAATTTCAATATGAAACCCCTAATTTACTACGCCCATTCCGCCCAAGACAAACTCGGCAATCTCTTGCCTTACGAACATTGGCAAACCTTGCAAAGCCATTCGGTGAGTGTTAGCGAAATGGCGGCGGAGTTTGCGCGAGTATTTCGGTGCGCAGGAACAGGCCTGCCAGACGGGAAAGTTGCATGACTTAGGGAAATATTCGGAAGCCTTTAATCAACGATTGCATGGCGGCCCATCAGTCGATCATGCTACTGTTGTAGTCAAAATTGCAAAAATGCTTGCTTTAGAGTGGAGGTCAAAGTATAACCTGTTGTTATCTCACTTAGGCTAGATAACTTTATTAATGAATTAAAAGGCAAAAATAATGGAAAATAAACAAACCAATTCAACCATCAAATCTCGTGCTGCGGTAGCATTCGCTCCAAATCAACCCTTACAAATTGTAGAAATCGACGTAGAAATGCCGCGTAAAGGCGAGGTGTTAATCCGTAATACCCATACTGGCGTGTGCCATACTGATGCGTTTACGTTATCAGGAAGCGATCCAGAAGGCGTATTCCCTGTGGTGCTTGGGCATGAAGGTGCGGGTGTGGTCGTTGCTGTGGGCGAAGGTGTGTCAAGCGTAAAACCAGGTGATCACGTCATTCCTCTTTACACCGCTGAATGTGGCGAATGTGAGTTTTGTCGTTCAGGTAAAACCAACTTGTGCGTCTCAGTGCGTGATACACAAGGTAAAGGCTTAATGCCGGACGGCACGACGCGTTTTTCTTATCAAGGTCAACCGATCTATCACTATATGGGCTGTTCGACTTTCAGTGAATATTCTGTTGTTGCCGAAGTTTCACTGGCGAAAATCAATCCAGAAGCGAATCACGAACAAGTATGTCTGCTCGGCTGCGGCGTTACCACGGGTATTGGTGCGGTACATAATACGGCAAAAGTGCAAGAAGGCGACTCTGTGGCGGTGTTTGGCTTGGGGGCGATTGGTTTGGCGGTGGTGCAAGGTGCGCGTCAAGCCAAAGCCGGCCGCATTATCGCTATTGATACCAATCCTTCAAAATTCGAGCTGGCAAAACAGTTTGGTGCAACCGATTGTTTGAACCCGAACGATTACGATAAACCGATCAAAGATGTGCTGTTAGATATCAATAAATGGGGCATTGACCATACCTTTGAATGTATCGGCAACGTAAACGTAATGCGTCAAGCATTAGAAAGCGCACACCGCGGTTGGGGACAATCCATTATCATCGGTGTAGCGGGCGCTGGCCAAGAAATTTCAACGCGTCCGTTCCAGTTGGTAACCGGCCGTGTTTGGAAAGGCACGGCATTTGGCGGCGTGAAAGGCCGCTCTGAACTACCGAAAATGGTGGAAGATTCAATGAAAGGCGACATCCAGTTGGAACCATTTGTGACCCACACAATGACGCTCGATCAAATTAATGAAGCCTTTGAGTTAATGCATGAAGGTAAATCGATCCGCGCTGTTATTCATTACTAAGGTACGCGATGAAACTGATTGAACAACATCAAATTTTTGGTGGTTCGCAACAAGTTTGGGCGCATCATGCCCAAACGCTTCAATGCGAAATGAAATTTGCCGTCTATTTGCCGGATAATCAGGAGAATCGACCGCTTGGTGTGATTTATTGGCTTTCCGGCTTAACGTGTACGGAACAAAATTTCATTACCAAATCAGGCTTTCAGCGTTATGCGGCTGAACATCAAGTGATTGTGGTTGCACCTGATACCAGCCCTCGCGGAGAGCAAGTGCCGAACGATGCTGCTTACGATTTAGGGCAGGGTGCGGGCTTCTATCTTAATGCCACCGAGCAGCCTTGGGCAACGAATTATCAAATGTATGATTATATTTTGAATGAGTTGCCTAGTCTGATTGAGGAAAAATTTCCTACCAATGGCAAACGTTCCATTATGGGACATTCAATGGGCGGACATGGCGCATTGGTATTGGCACTGCGAAACCGGGAACGTTATCAAAGTGTTTCTGCCTTTTCGCCCATTTTGTTGCCAAGTCTCGTGCCTTGGGGGGAGAAAGCCTTTTCTGCCTATTTAGGAAAAGATCGCGAAAAATGGCAGCAATATGATGCCAACTCGCTCATTCAACAAGGCTATAAAGTGCAAGGTATGCGCATTGATCAGGGATTGGAAGATGAGTTTTTGCCGACACAATTGCGTACCGAAGATTATATTGAAACCTGTCGTGCGGCAAATCAACCGGCCGATGTGCGCTTCCACAAAGGCTATGATCATAGCTATTACTTCATCGCCAGTTTTATTGGCGAGCATATTGCCTATCATGCGGCATTTTTGAAGTAAACCAAAGAAGTGATTCGTGAATCGACCAAACGTTGGTATGAACGTTAATTTTTTATGTTAACGAAAATAAAAGGCATCGGATTGATGCCTTTTATTTTTTTATAAATGATGAAAAATGATGCTATCAAAATGAGCTAGCTTGCACACTCTATTCAAATATCCCCCCATTCCAGTCCAAACCGTTGCAAATACTTTCTCAATCGGTCGCTGTCATTGACTTTTGCCCTTTCTGTTCGGGAGACGTTGAACAATGCACGACCAGCAGCGGCCATGTTGGGGTGTTTGCGGCATTCATCGATAACGTGTTGCAGTTGTAGTTTGTCGAACAAATCCAATGTGTCCCAATCGACTTTATCGGGGTAGTCTTGTGCTTTTTCAGACGGCCTTTTATGTAGGAGGCCGTCTGAAAAGGGTTCTTCCGACCATAACCATTTGAGGCGTTCGATTTCGGCTTGGACTTGTTCTACCTGTATCCTGCCTTGAGGTGCGAGTGTGGCCAGGCGCATGATGCTGGCGGCGAGGTCGCGGAAGTTGCCGCGCCACGGTGCTTGGTCTGAGTGGGAGAAGTCGAGGTAGGCGGCCAGGGCTTCTTTGTTGAAGCGGGTGGTTCGGCCGAGTTCTTGCGAGGCTAGGGCGAGCTGGTGTTCGACGTTGGGCTCGATGTCTTCGCGACGGTTGGCGAGTGCAGGTAGTGGGTAATTCCAGATATTAATGCGGGCGAACAGGTCTTCGCGGAAGTGTCCGGCGCGGATTTCGTGGCGTAGGTCGCGGTTGGTGCCGGCGATGAGTTGGAAGTCGCTTTTGACTTCGCTGTCGCTGCCGACGGGATAAAAGTGTTTTTCTTCAATGGCTTTGAGCAACATGGCTTGCTCGTCTAAGCCCAATTCACCGATTTCGTCTAAAAACAATACGCCGCCGTCGGCAGTTTTTAGATAGCCTTCACGTTTTTCTGCAGCGCCGGTAAAGGCACCTTTTTTGTGGCCGAACAGGGCAGATGCTGCACCGTCGCCGCGAAGGGTGGCGCAGTTTACATCGACAAATGTGCCTTTAATCAAATGGCGCGCTTTTTTCAATTCAAAAATTCTGCGTGCCAGCATAGATTTACCTGCGCCTGTGGGGCCGGAAAGCAGAATGGGGGAAGGGGAGTTGAGTGCGACCTGTTCGATTTCGGCAATCATGCGGTTGAAGGCGGCGTTTTGGGTGGAGATGCCGCTTTTCAGGTAGCGCACTGCATCGTCGCGTACGGCGGCAAGGCGTTCTGCCAGTACGTCGTAACGAGCCAAGTCTAAATCGATGATTTCATAACTGCCGACATTGCCTTCCTCCATGCTGCGTCTTTGGTTTTTGGGAGGGGCGGTTTGTAAAAGTACGCCGGGGATTTGACGCGATTCCACCAATAAAAACAGGCAGATTTGGGCAACGTGCGTACCCGTGGTGATGTGGGTGAGATAGGTTTCTTCTTCTGTATCAAATGGATAGCTTGCTGCCCAATCGTGCAGCTTGGTATAAACCTCGGAGAAGTCCCACGGGTTTGCCAGCTCCATAGGCACGAGATTAACGACTGTGTGGGGTGACACCTGCTGAATATCGGCTTTTACATGATCCGCCAGTTCGCGGTATTTCTCCGCATAAAACAGCTCCATACGGTCGAGATGAAAATCTTGACGCTGATTCATGGCGACGTTTGGCCGCCATTTCAACCAACGGCCCTGACCGAAACCGCTGTCCAATACCGTACCGAGAAAGCTGACGGCGACTTGTTTTTTGTTACTCATCTTTTATTCCGTTTATTCCGTTCGAGTCTCAGACAGCCTTGTATTCAAGCTGCCTTCTTCATGTTTGAGATAGCCTGAAAAACTCTTTTTACTCAGGCGGTATCACTAACATAGGAATAACAAGCGTCCATTTTTCCAGCTTTTTCGTACCGATTTTTTCTGGGATACGTTGGCGAAATGATTCTCCTACTTCGTCTAAATAACGTACTCTGAAAGTGTTGGCATAGGCGGTAGTTTTTGTCGGCAACGGTGGTAATTTAACGGTACGGGCAACTTCAATATCATCAGAAAGGAAAATATATCTGCCATCCTCAGTCCGTTTCATTTCCAGTGGATCGTCTTTTTTCAGCTTCGCAGCAGTAAACAGGCGTTGTCTCACAGTTTCGACATTGTTGTGACAAACGATGAAGTCGATATCCAAATCACTTTTGCTGTCGGTTTTTCCCTCGGCTGCCGTGTTTCGATAAGCCGCCAAACGTCTGTATTCGGTATTCAAATCAGGTAATTCGGTAAAGATTTGAGCCACTCTTTCAATATCATCAGGTAGCTTTGCCATCCAAGGATGCTCTGGAGTAGTTTGCAGTAGGGTCAATGTTTCTATGGCACGAGTCATAGCAACGTAATAAAGCCTCTGTTCGGCTTCGTCAGCTCCCTGCCAACCTCCGTCTAAAATGAAGACGTGCTTAAACTCCAATCCTTTGACTGCATGTGCCGTGCCTAGAAATATACCTTCCGAACGGGTTTCATGTTCATCACCTACATACTCGTAGAGCCAGCTTTTCAGAAAGGAGGACGAATATCGGTTAACAGTGCCACTACTGTTTTCACACGACCCGTTGTCTTCTATGGGCGACACTTTGATTTCTGCCTCACGACTCTCTGCAAGGTTATCTGACTTTTCAGGTAGCTTCTCATCTTTCAGTGGATATTCGTTTAAGAAATCAGTTTGTAATTGCCTAAACCAAACGCACCAATTACCCCCACTTTTTTTCACTTGTTCACTAATAAGTTCTGCAAAAGCTTGTGATGTAAGGCCTTCGGTTTGTTTTTCCACGCCATCAATCAGGCGGACAAACTCACGGGTGTGGCGCAATTTGATTTTGCTGCTTTTGTCGGCACTCAAGAAATAAGGTATGCCGTTTTGTTCACACCATGCCTGCAGAGGTTTGAGACTAGCATTATGACGGGATAAAACTGCAATCTCATTCCATGCGACTGCGCCCAAGGTTTTCAGACGACCTATTTCAGTGATAACAGCTTGTCCCTGTATGTTGCTGCTGCTACCGAACGGCAGGCTGATGTGGCGCACACGCCCCTGCCGTATGCTGTCTGTTGCAGCCCATACGCCACCGTTGGGCTGTGTTTGACGTTCAGGGTTGATAACAATCGGATGCAGTGTTTTCAGACGACCTGTCATACCGTTTATCACGCTGTTGGCAGCGCTGATGATGTATTGTGTACTGCGGTAGTTGTAGGTCAAGTAATCGGGTTGGGCAACGTCGTAGTCTTTTTGGAAACGGTGGATGTACTCGTTGCTGGTGCCGTTGAAGGCGTAGATGTTTTGGTCATCGTCGCCGACCGCCAGAATGGTCAGCTTGTCTTCTTCAGCCCGCTTCCTACCCGCAAGCGCAGAAACAAGCCGGTAGTGTTCTTCACTGATGTCTTGGTATTCATCTACCAGAATATAGCGGAAGCCTGCCATGATACGTTCGCGTGTTTCATCGTTACCATCATCGTTTTCAAGGTCGTCTGAAAGCATAGCGGCAGCCTGCCTGCACCATTCTTTAAACTGACTTTTGCCGTATTCTCGGTTGTTGCCGTCAAAGCGCACACCCAAAAGCCGCATTGCCATACCGTCATAAGTCATAACCGTAACGGCAGCAGCAAGAGGGCCGACCAGTCCGAACAGGCGGCGCTTGACCTCCTGCGCCGCCAAACGGTTGAAAGTCAATACAATGATGGCGGATGCGGGAACATGTTGCACCCGTAAAAGGTAGGCAACACGGTGTACAATAACTCGCGTTTTTCCTGAACCCGGTCCGGCAAGAATAAGACGGTTGCTGCCGCTTTGGTCGGTAACAACGGCTTTCTGCATCTCATTCAGTCCGTCTGTAATTTCACGCAGGGTTTGTGGCGATGCAGGCTCGTCCAATTCTTTCAGACGACCTTTAAACCATTTATTCTTAAAATTCTTTTCTTCCAAGCCAAAGTAATCACGCACCAAATTCAACCCTTCAGTAAGATTTTTTAGTGCGCGAAGGGCATATTCCTGCATCACATGGATTTGAAAGCGTTTTTCGCCGTAAAAAATGGAAAGCGGTTTATAGTCCTCCGCAAGATACTGGCGTTTAGCTGAGAGTGCTTTTGGATTGGGTGTAATAGTCATGGCATGTCTCAGAATGGTCATGCCGTGGTTGAGTTTGATAATGCCTTGTTTGTGCATAAATAGCAGTGTCTGCCTGAGCAGAAGCTCGCGACGGTCAGCCGGGATTTGTACCGATAATACCAAATCGTCGGCAAGCTGCTGCACCAATTCACCCATACGGGTTTCAACCATTACGTCTTTTTGACGCACTCCATTGGTTTTTGCCATCAGGAATGGTAAAAGGCACAGACCGATATTACGGCGAAGTTCGGCATTGTTTTGTAGGTTTTCCCAACTGTCGCTTTTGGGATTCTTGAAACGTACTTTCAAAAGGTTGTTGCCAACATCACGGATTTGGAAACTTCCACTGCTGTTTGTTCGCTCTGCTGCTTTATCATCGGCAAGCGACTGCATCAGAAGTTTGATTTCAGCAGGATTGGTTTCTAAACCTACCTCATGCATTTGGTGGCAGACAGCGCTCAATGAGAGGTTTTGCCAAATACCTTGATCTGCTTCTGGAATTTCGTTTTTTAAAATCTGCCAGAGTTTTTCCTCACAGGCGATAACTTGTGCCAGACGTTTGTCGGCAGGCTTTATGTTATCGGTACGCAAAATGATGGTCATATGCGTATCGTTGGTAAGGATACCCAATTCTTCCAGCTTTTTTAGATGACCTCGCAATTCGGTGAAACTACATGCTGTTGCCTGCACCAAATCATCGGTACTCAAAGGCGCGTCCTCTGGCGCTTTAAACACAATTTCGGCAATCGTTTGGTAAATTTCCGAGATACGCTTGCTGAACTTGTTTTTTTCAATAATCGCCAGCGCCTCATCTAGATTCAGACGACCTGAGCGTGCGGGGAAAATACGGGTTTGATTTTCCTTACGCTCCAATAAGTCTGCACGTTCCAACCATGCCAATACGGTTTTGACTTTGGTATCTGCCTGTCTATCATCGCTGTCAAAACTCATGTACTCCTCAGTGTCGCGCAAAATTTCGCCACCTGTTGCCACGATTTCACCGCAATGGTCTTTGCCGTATGCCGCCTGATTCAGCCAACCAACTTTCTTCCATACTGATTTCAAATCGCGCAATTCGATTTGCGACATTTTGCTGATGGAAAACTGCGTATCCACGTCTTTGCCGTCATAAAGCAACACGCATTTTGCATCTGCCTGATCCCTCCCTGCTCTACCCGCTTCCTGCAAATAATTCTCCAGCGAACCGGTAATCTCGGCATGAATCACTAGGCGCACATCAGATTTGTCCACCCCCATACCAAAGGCGTTGGTGGCGACAATAACGCGCAAACTACCGCCAATAAATTGGTTTTGAATATCAGCTTTTTCGTTGTTCCCCAAACCTGCGTGGAAATGCTCACATGCCCAGCCTTGTTCTTTCAGATAAGCCGAATAGGTTTCCGCACTTTTCCGCCGTCCGACAAATACCACGGCTCCACCGCTTTGATGATCAAGTTCACGATGCAACAGTTCGTTGATTTTTTGCTTTTTAAGGTCATCTGAAATTTCCAGCACATCGTAAAACAGATTGTCGCGTTCGTTGTCACCGATAAATTGGCGAAACTCAATGCCCATTTCCTCCCGAAAATGGTGGGTAATATCGGCAAGGACGTCGGGTTTGGCGGTAGCAGTGAAACAACTGACCGGCGCGACCGCACCGTTATTTTTACTGTATTCAGCGATAAATTTGACTGCATATAGATAATCGGGACGGAAATCATGGCCCCATTTAGACAGACAATGTGCCTCATCGAATACCCAGCCGTTGATTTGGCGTTGCGAAATAGCGTTAATAAAACTGGTGTTGCGGAACTGTTCAGGCGCGACAAACAAAATGCCGATATCGCCTAAGGCTATTTTGTCTAAAATTTGGGCGCGCTCAACCACCTCAACCAAGCCGTTAAGCATAGCAGCGCAGGTAGCTCCTTTTTTCTCTAAACCGTCCAACTGATCTTTCATCAGCGATTGCAAAGGTGAAACAACTATTGTCAAGCCTCCGTTGCGGTAGTAGCGGTTGAGTGCTGGCAACTGATAACACAAGGATTTGCCGCCACCCGTGGGCAGCACCGCCAGCGTATGTAACCCCTTCATACCTGATTGCACCACAGCACGTTGTCCACCATCAAATCCTTTTACATCGCGAAAAGTCGGTAGTTTGAAATAACGCTGTAACTGCACCTCCGGATTGAGTGTATCCTGACAATAACGGCATTCCGTACTGCCGCAATCATGGTCGCGCAATGAGGCAATCAGCCGAGCTGTATCGGGAAACTGGTACCTCACCCACGGAGCTAACACAGAATTACCACCAGAGACATTTAACCAAGATAAGGCATAGCCGAGGGAAGGATATATGGCAGGATTACGGATGTCTGTTTTCATTAACTCCAAAAAACGTGTGCGGCAGACTTTCAGACGACCTTGATCATTGTTGTCCTGCATCATCAACCAAATAGTGTCGATCAGTTTCTTGACATCTGGCGATATATCACGCTCGGGAATCATAATGTCTTCTGAAAGACGATACGGCAGGGGTATATCAGACAGGGCTGTCCACAGCGCAAACTCCTCGGGCTTTTCGGCTTTGATTTTTCCGAACGCAGTGCATTGGTCTTGAAAAAGCTGCCAGCAAGCGTGACAGTCGGCGAGTGGGGAATTAATTTCAGAAGAGATGATTTTATGGTTTTTGATTAGTCGGTGATACGGATTTTGCGGAAATGCCAAAGGCGAGAGCCACAGCGTATCGATAACAGGCACTTTAAGCCATGCGGCTTCGGGTACTACTGCCTTCAAATATTTCAAATCGTGCCCGAGGATGTTGTGCCCCATCAGCCACTTTAATCCACTGGTCAGATGAGCCATTTCACACAAGGCGGTATGAAACCCCTTTTCTCCACGAAAAGCTTTTTCAAAAAACAAACCTGAGTCGGGGCGGAATGCACCGATTTTGAACGGCTTGTCGGTTTTTGGATCGACTTCCAAATCAATGATAAGAACGGCGGGGATTTGTTCTTTTGTAGCGGTATTCATTTTTAGACGACCTCTAAACAAATTAAACAATTCTTTCCAGGACAAACACGCCGTAATCATCGCCCAACGGCAGCTCGAAATCCGTATGCAGGATTTGGCGTTTTACTTGTACGGTTTCGTCAGTTTTCGGATTAAAACCTTCTTTTAAGGCCGTCTGAAAATACACACCGAAGCCGCGTTTCTGCCATGCGGGCAATTCGTTGAAATTGATATTGTGTTCAAACAGCAAATCATGTTTCTGCGCGCGCGTGAGACCGCTGACCGCTTCTGTGGCGCGGGACACGCTTTCGCCTTTTTTGCGTAGCATCCAATAACAGTGGGCGTTGAGCGCGTTGCGATATGAGTCTTCGTGCCGCCAACGGAAATAATCAACCACCAGTTTTTCGTTCGGCAAAACGCAAACTCTGGCATCAAAAGCGGCAGGTTGCCCGTGCACCACGGAAAAGGCGGCGCTGGCTTCACCAGCCAATACAGAAATGATTTTGCGCGTTTTGCGTTTGAACGTATCGTCGTCGCGGCGCAACAGCAGCGAAATTTCATCGCTTTCGGAATAGCCGTATGCTACATTGAAACCACACTGCATCAGATGGTGGACGGTGTGTGCCATCAGGTCGCGGAAACGAATGTCGAACGGGGCTTCAAACTGCCAAATTTCCTTGGTTAGTCGTGTAAAACCGCGCCCGTCTAAGCGAACAACAATAAAATTTTCCTGTGGTACGCAAAAATCATAAGCGGTTTCGTATTGTCGCAAGCGTTTGTCCAAATCATCGAATCTCATCATATATCCTTGTATATCTTATTTTCTATATAACTATCTATAAATATATTTTTCAGCATTCTACGCTTTTTGCTGATAAAAGCTACTTTAAAATATATTTTCTTTATATTCAATAAATTAAAAATTATTTTTATAAATATTTTATTCTTGGCACGCTGTTGGCTGTGTTGTGAATGTAACAATACAGCAGATGCTTCGGGAAATACAGTTACCGGAGAAAAATTTTCCGTAAATTTAGCTGCTGCATGGTTACAGGGCGAATGCCAACAAGACTACATTTGGATTAACAGGTTCGAATCCTGTCTCGTCTGATAGACGTTGAACGTCTTGTTTATTTAGTCGCCCACCCTTTCCAATATGGCAGGCAAATGCCTGGGGAAACTACAACATGGATATCCTTATGTCGCAGGTTCGAGTCCTGTCTCTGTTGTTCCAAATAGCAGAGTAGCTCAGTTGGTAGAGCCAAGGCATGTTTCCCTGAAAAACTTGTTGCGTGCCATATTATTTTTACGGCAGCAGGTAGATGCTCGGAGAGGGTATATTAACCTTTTACGTTAAAACCGTTTCTTTTCATGTTTATCCGCTACGCTGCCACTCATTCGAGGCCGTCTGAAATATTCAGGCAGGCAGATATAAAAACTGTTTTTGGTGCAAACGGCAAATGCCGGAGGAATTACAGCCTGCTAAGCTCGAGGTCGCGGGTTCGAGTCCCGTCTCTGCCGCCAACTATGGCAGAGTAGCTCAGTGGATAGAGCGCGTAAAAATTTCTCCACTCTTTGTTGCCCAATGTGCCACCCCTTATGGGCGAATGCCATTAGGATTACATTCCTTTTTTTGCTAAAAACCTGAATGATCCTAATTAAACTGGTCGCCCTACGGCAGTAGGCGGATGCCCGGAAGAGAATACATTAGCTTTCAGTTAAAAACGCTTCTCTTCATCTTTAGCCGCCACACTGCCACCCATTCAAAGCCGTCTGAAAAACAACGCTAAAACAAGTTCAGACGGCCTCAAACCAACAATATGAAAGAAAATGAAAATGGCTAATACTACCTTGTTTCAATCTATTAAAAACCGTTTTACTAAAACCGATACCCATAATGAAGCCGGCGGCATTGCCTACACGTTGACACCTAAACAACAGCTTGCCCAGCTTGCCGCTACCGGTTGTCTGAACAATACCTACTATGCCGATGCCCAAAGTCAGCTTGACCAAGTGTTGAAATTGGCAGAAAGCCTGGATGCCGAGTTTATCGCCAAAACTGCCGTATATGCCCGTCAAAAAGGTTTTATGAAAGATATGCCTGCGCTGTTGCTTGCCGTGTTGGCGCAAAAAGACGTGAACATGCTTGCCCGCGTATTCGACCAAGTAGTGGACAACGGTAAAATGTTGCGCAACTTCGCTCAAATCATCCGCAGCGGCGCAGTCGGTAGAAAATCTTTCGGCAACCGTCCGAAAAAACTGATGCAGACTTGGCTTTTGACCGCCACCGAAAAACAACTGTTGAACGCCGCTGTCGGAAATTCGCCGTCGCTGGCAGACGTGGTCAAAATGGTGCACCCAAAACCGCGTGAAGCATGGCGTGCCGCATGGTTTGCATGGCTGATCGGCAAACCTTACGACCGCGAAGCATTGCCGCCCATTACCCGCACTTTTGAAGACTACAAACAAAGCCGAGAAGGCGAATTGCCCAACGTTCCTTTCCAAATGCTTACAGCTTTAGACTTGAACAGCGGCGACTGGGCAGAGATTGCCCGCAACGGCTCATGGCAGCAGGTTCGTCAAAACCTGAACACTTTCCTGCGCCACGAAGTGTTTGCTAAAAGCAAAAACATTAAAATGGTGGCAGAAAAACTGCGTGACGAAACCGCCATTGCTCGCGCCCGCGTCCTGCCTTACCAATTGCTGACCGCGTATCAGGCAACATCTAATCAAATGCCGTTTGAAATCCGCGAAGCCCTGCAAGATGCGATGGAAACCGCCGTACAAAACGTACCGGCAATCCAAGGCAAAGTCGTGGTTTGTCCGGACGTTTCTGGCTCTATGCACAGCTCGGTTACCGGCTATCGCGGCAGCGCGACCAGCAAAACCCGCTGCATCGACATTGCCGCGCTCGTATCCGCCGCCATGTTGCGTACCAATCCGCAAGCCTGCGTGATACCGTTTGAACAAATCACGGTAAACGTGAAGCTCAACCCGCGCGACAGCATCATGACCAACGCCGAAAAACTCGCCAATATCGGCGGCGGCGGAACGGCTTGCAGCGCACCGCTTGCCATGTTGAACCGTGAAAAAGCCGACGTGGATTTGGTCGTCATCGTGTCAGACAACGAAAGTTGGGCAGATGACAGCCAACAATGGGGTGGCAAAACCAGTCTGATGAAAGAATGGGACATCCTGAAAAAACGCTGTCCCGAAGCCAAACTCGTTTGCCTGGATATCCAGCCTTACACCAAGGCTCAAGCACGAAACCGTCAGGATATCTTGAATATCGGCGGCTTCTCCGATCAAGTGTTCTCTCTGATTGGTTCCTTTGCCGAACGAGGCATGGGTACAGATTTCTGGGTAGAAGAGATTGAGAAAATGCCGTTGGCAGCTGTGAACTGAAGCTAAGGCCGTCTGAAAAAAGAGTAGAAATATTTTTCAGACGGCCTATTTATTCAGGACAAGCTGAGAAAAAGAATAAGGAAGCAAAATGCAAAAATTTATCTTAATCCGCGGTCATCAAGGTTCGGGAAAATCGACGTTTGCCGAACAAAAAGCCGCGGAATTTAAAGCGCAGTATCCAGATGCGGAAGTTGTCCGTATTGAAAACGATGTGTTCATTACCGATGAATATGGTGAATATCGTTGGTCGGGCGAAGCAGTGGATAAGGCGAAGAAACGCGGCAATGCTTTGATGACTGAAACCTTGAGACTTGGACGTCAAAATCCGAATCGAAATATTTTGATCATTAATTCCAATACCAACCAAAAAGCTTCGCGTTGCCGTCATTTATTGGATCAGGCGGAGAAAAGCGGTTTTGAAACAGAGGTCTATCGACTGCACAATTTCTATCCCAACCTACACGGCGTGAAAGAGCATGACGTGTTGGCGGCGTATATCAAGTTAAACCAAAACCGTGTGGCAAACGAAATCCACATCGAGGCCGTGCAGCCGGCAAATGCGGAGCAGTTAGAAAAAATCGAAAAGATGCAGGCTATCGAGCATAAGCCGCTGGTGTTTGATGAGGCGCAGCAAACCTTTGTGACCGATCATTATCTGCAACACGGCAGCCGTAACTTTACTGCCAAAGCATCCAAGCGTTATCCTGAATTGCGCGTGTTAAAATACGCACGTAGCGTGTTCTATAACAACTGCTTTGATGATGCTTTGCTGGAAATGCGCGGCTTGATTATCGACGCGCATAATCGAATCATCGTGCGCCCGTTTAAAAAAGTGTTCAATTATTCGGAACGTATTGCCAAAGGTAGCCGTTATCCGATCCGCGTCGGCGACGAGCGATTGGTGGACGCGGTGGTGAAAGTAAACGGCTTCCTCGGCTGCTGCACTTTCGTCTTGCTTTCAGATGACCACCCGTCCAAAGGCGCGGCGTTTGACGGCAAAGTGCTGTATTCGACTACCGGCTCGCTTGATAGCGCGTTTGCGGACATGACCGCCGCACACTGCGCGCAATACGAAACCTTGTTCCGCGCATATCCAAACCATACTTTTTTGTTTGAAATCACAGATGTGAAAGACGTGCACATCATCCGCGAAGAATTGGGCGAAACTTTAATCGGCTGCATTGACGTGGCGACCGGCCGTCAGTTTAGCGAGGCCGAATTGGACGAAATCGGCAAACAATACGGCATCCGCCGCCCCGAAACGCTGAAAAATATCACGTTCGGCGAGCTGAAAGGCCGTCTGAAAAATGTGGAACACGAAGGTTTTATGGTGTTTGATGCCCAAACCGGCGAAATGCTGTTCAAACTCAAATCGCCGTATTACTTGATTTCCAAGTTTCTGGGACGAAGCAACGAAGGCAACATCGGACGCAAGCTCGACAAACGCCACGTCGACGAAGAGTTTTACCCTTTAATCGACCACATCCGCGAGCATCGCGAAGCGTTCAACGCCATACCGGAATTGGATAAGATTGCGTTTATCCAAGCATTCTTGCGGCAACTGTAAGGCCGTCTGAAAATATATGGAGCAACATGTATTTATTTTCCGCGCTCGTATGCTTTGATTTCGCCGACTTTAGGCGCATAGCCGCTGCTTGTGTCGTGGTGCAAATCCAACCAGATATTGACCAATGCCCAAGCGGCCGGAGCGGCAATGACGTTTTGCCCCATACATAAAACCTGTGCATCATAGTTTTCCACCGAGCCGCGGAGCGTGAGTAAATCGTGCGCCGTCGCCGCCCGTATGCCGCGCACCTTATTGGCGGCGATTGCCGTACCCACGCCGGTGCCGCAAATCAATAGCGCACGGTCGGCGCGTCCTGCCGCGACTTCTTCGGCTGTGGCAAACGAGAGTTGCGGATAGCTTCCTTCGAGTGAGGATAAATCGACCAAGCTGCTGATGCGCGGGTCGTTTTGCAGATGCGCTTTGAGCGCGTCTTTCAATATTGCGCCGTTGGCCGGCGCAGCAATAACCAAACGCATAAAAACTCCTTGAAGCACACAATAAACATTACTCAGCATACGCCCGCGCGTGATACGATTCAAGCCTGCAACGCAGAAAGCACGGTATGAGCAAAACCTACTTCACATCAGACCTACATTTTTCACATAAAAACATCGCTAAATTCTGCCCCCAATTTCGACCGTTCGATAACGTGGAGCAGATGGATGAATTTTTAATCCAGACATGGAATGAAACCGTTACGCCTGAAGATACGGTGTACAACTTGGGAGATTTTTCCTTTGCCCAAGACTATAAGCAGATAGAGCGCGTTTTGTCGCGTTTGAACGGGCAACATCACTTGATTTACGGCAATCATGATCATGTGATTCGGCAGCATGCCGATTTTTTCCGCAGCCAAACCAAGCATGACGGCCATCCGCTGCTGTCGTCCATACGGCCGTATTTGAAACTCAAATTGCCGGAAATTAAGAATACGCTGATTCTCTTTCACTATCCGATTCAGGAATGGGACGGCTGCTATCAGGGCTGGTATCACTTGTACGGCCATTTGCATGACAGGGTGGCGGAAATCAAAGGGCGTGCTTTAAATGTCGGATTCGATTTGCACGGCCGCTTTTTGACGGCGCAAGATGTCGATAAGTTTTTGTGTGATTTGCCTAAAATTTCGTATTTTGGCGAAGCAGGGTTGAAGGCCAATTCGCTGGAAGAAGCGGCAGAGCTGGTGTCTCGGAAACTGGCGCAGTTAAATCAGGTATAATTTCAGACGGCCTTTGCGGATTTCCGGCAAAGGCCGTCTGAATATCAATTTCCCATTTTTGAGTGATACATGGAAAACCTTTTGGCTTACTTACTACAAAAAATCAGCCTCCCCAACCAAACCGGCAAGGACAAGTCATGAGCGGTAAGCCTTTGAAGTATCCCGTTTCCGCTTTGGTTGTTTTGTATGATAAAGACGGCAATATCCTGCTGATTGAACGCACGGCGCCGCAAGGTTTTTGGCAGTCGGTTACCGGCAGCTTGGAAGAAGGCGAGCGCATCGAAGAAACCGCATGGCGCGAAGTTTGGGAAGAAACCGGTATCCGCCTTGCAGACGGACAGCTGGAAAACTGGCACGACAGCACCGTTTATGAAATCTATCATCACTGGCGCCATCGCTATCCCAAAGGCGTTTTTGAAAACCGCGAACACATCTTCTCCGCCCAAATTCCGCGTGATACGCCCATCGTCTTGCAACCGGACGAACACGTTGCCTACGGTTGGTTTGGCGCAGAAGAAGCGGCGGAAAAAGTGTTTTCGCCTTCCAATAAACGCGCAATTTTAGAATTGGTCAAAAGGCTGAATGCCAAAAAGGCCGTCTGAATACAACAGTTTCACATTTTCAGACGGCCTTGGGTTTGCTATACTTTCGCCGTTTGACTCTCTTTAAAATCAAAGGAAACCATCATGGCAGACTTCAATAAAATCCTGACCCCAGGCGACGTGGACGGCGGCATCATCAACGTTGTCAACGAAATCCCTGCGGGCAGCAACCACAAAATCGAATGGAACCGCAAACTGGCCGCTTTCCAACTCGACCGCGTTGAACCGGCAATTTTCGCCAAACCGACCAACTACGGCTTCATTCCGCAAACTTTGGACGAAGACGGCGACGAATTGGACGTATTGCTGGTGACCGAGCAGCCTTTGGCAACCGGTATTTTCCTGGAAGCACGCGTTATCGGCGTGATGAAATTCGTTGATGACGGCGAAGTGGACGACAAAATCGTCTGCGTTCCAGCCGACGACCGCAACAACGGCAATGCCTACAAAACTTTGGCCGATTTGCCGCAACAACTGATCAAACAAATCGAGTTCCACTTCAACCACTACAAAGACCTGAAAAAAGCAGGTACTACCAAAGTTGAATCTTGGGGCGATGTAGAAGAAGCGAAACAAGTCATCAAAGAATCTATCGAACGTTGGAACAAACAAGCCTAATCGGTTTGTCCCATCCAATATCAAGGCCGTCTGAAAGCAAAGTTCAGACGGCCTTTTTATGTTTCAAACCAATATAACAAAATCGTCTTTAAAACAAACAAACCATTCTTTCTCATTTTCAGACGGCCTCATTAAAGTAACGCCTATACCAAAAATAAGGAGTGCTTCAATGACTGCTACCACAACTGACCCACGCGCCAAGCTGCCTGAGACGCCTTTGTCCGGCAACGAAGCCTTGAAAGAGCGCAGCGATTATCTGCATGGTACGATTAAGGAAGAGTTGAAAGACGACTTTACCGGCGGCTTTACTGCCGACAACTTTCAGCTTATCCGCTTCCACGGCATGTACGAACAGGACAACCGCGATATTCGTGCCGAGCGTACCGAACAAAAACTTGAGCCCTTAAAAAACATGATGTTGCGTTGCCGTCTGCCCGGCGGCATCATTACGCCGAAGCAGTGGCTGGGGATCGACAAATTTGCCGGTGAAAATACGATTTACGGCTCTATCCGCCTGACCAACCGTCAAACCTTCCAATACCACGGCATTTTGAAAACCGATTTAAAACAGGCACATCAAGCATTGCACAAACTAGGTCTCGATTCCATTGCCACAGCCAGCGATGTCAACCGCAATGTGTTGTGTACCAGCAATCCGGTGCAAAGCACTTTGCACCAAGAAGCCTATGAATGGGCGGCGCGCATCAGTATGCACCTTCTGCCACGCACGATGGCATATGCCGATGTGTGGCTGGACGGTGAAAAAGTGTTCACGACCGAGCCGACCGCGCCGCGCAATAGAGAAATTGCCGACGATGTAGAGCCGATTTTGGGCAAAACCTATTTGCCGCGCAAATTCAAAACCGCCGTCGTAATTCCGCCTGATAACGATGTGGACATTCATTCCAATGACTTGGGTTTCGTGGCGATTGCAGAAAATGGCAAGTTGGTGGGCTTCAATGTATTGGTCGGCGGCGGTTTATCCAGCGAACACGGTAATACCAAAACCTATCCGAACACTTCTTACGAATTTGGTTTCGTACCGCTCGAATACACCCTCAACGCCGCCGAAGCCGTCGTCAGCACCCAGCGCGACTGGGGCAACCGCAGCGACCGCAAAGCCGCCCGTACACGCTATACGCTGCAACGCGTCGGCGTGGATGTATTCAAAAAAGAAGTCGAAAGGCGCATGGGCATTAAGTTTGAACCCATCCGTCCTTACGAGTTTACCCATCGCGGCGACCATATCGGCTGGGTACAAGGGCATGAAGGCAACTGGCATTTGACTTTATTTATTGAAAACGGCCGTCTGCTCGATTATCCCGGCAGGCCTTTAAAAACTGGCGTGCGTGAAATTGCCAAAATCCATCCCGGCGACTTTCGTCTGACGGCAAACCAAAATCTGGTGGTTGCCAATGTACCGCCCGAATTGAAAGACACGGTTGATAAAATCGCCAAAGATCATGGCCTTATCAGCAAATCGATTACCATCCAGCGTGAAAACTCCATGGCCTGTGTTGCCTTACCGACCTGTCCGCTGGCAATGGCGGAGGCCGAGCGTTTCCTACCGACATTCTCCGATAAAATCGACGCAATGTTCGCTAAATATGGCTTGGAAGACGAATACATCGTTTTGCGCGTAACCGGTTGCCCAAACGGTTGTGGCCGCGCCATGCTGGCGGAAATCGGTTTGGTCGGTAAAGCGGTCGGCCGCTACAACCTTTACGCAGGCGGCAACCGCGAAGGCACCCGCATTCCGCGCCTGTTTAAAGAAAACATTACCGAACCTGAAATCCTTGAAATTGTCGAAGGCTGGGTAGCAGATTGGTCTCGAAACCAACTCGATGATGAAGGCTTCGGCGATTTTGCCGTCCGCACCGGTATTGTCAAACCCGTATTGGATGCACCTCGCGATTTCTGGGCATAACGCATACAGACAGACCCACAAGTCTGCAATAAGAAAATAGAGAAGGGCTAAAGGCCGTCTGAAAATCTGATTTTCAGACGGCCTTTTATATTTGGAGCGTTTATATCCAGGAGTTAATCCTAGATTCATTCCAATACCAAGAGGGTTTGTAAAACAAAATACACCTATTACTAATGTCAAATACCCGGAAGGCATCAGTTTCGATACAAACCTAAAAAGACATCTGGCAAATGCTGATGGTTTTAGTCAAAAACAGGGCATTAAAGGAGCCCATAACCGCACCAATTTTATGGCAGAACTAAATTCACGAGGAGGACGCGTAAAATCTGAAACCCAAACTGATATTGAAGGCATTACCCGAATTAAATATGAGATTCCTACACTAGACAGGACAGGTAAACCTGATGGTGGATTTAAGGAAATTTCAAGTATAAAAACTGTTTATGATCCTAAAAAATTTTCTGATAATAAAATACTTCAAATGGCTCAAAAAGCTGCTTCACAAGGATATTCAAAAGCCTCTAAAATTGCTCAAAATGAAAGAACTAAATCAATATCGGAAAGAAAAAATGTCATTCAATTCTCAGAAACCTTTGACGGAATCAAATTTAGATCATATTTTGATGTAAATACAGGAAGAATTACAAACATTCACCCAGAATAATTTAAAGGAAAAATTATGAAAAATAATATTTTTCTAAACTTAAAGAAAGAATCTATAAATAACAACCATTTTGTTATTTCGATTTTTTTTGAAACAATTTACCAATTTGAAACTAAAGATACGCTTTTAGAGTGTTTTAAAAATATTACAACTACCGGACATTTTGGAGTAATAGGTGCTCAATATGAAAAAATAGATGCTACCAGATGGATTGGAGATTATGAAGAGGTAAATGGATTTGAGTATATTGATAAAGCTCCTTCTATTTATTTTTCAGTTGGAGATGATTTCAATCCTGAAGAATTAATTATACCTATTAATTTAGCATATCATTACTTTAATATTGCAATATCTGATTTCTTAATAGCTCACCCTGAATATCAAAAAAAGTGTAAAGAAATACAAAAAACATATTCTCAAACAAACTGTAGCCTGCATGAAACCTAAAATCCATGCGTAAGGTGTGTGCTTCAGCACGAAAGATGGAATATAAACCGAATCAGCGACGGCGGCCAAAGCCTCGACCCATGCTTGGGCGGCGGTAGTTGGAAGGCTGACGCGTAGTTTCACGGTATCGTTGTTGCTGCTGGGCGTTTTGTTGCTGGGCACGCAGGGTGCGTGTATTCAGCTGTTGGCTGGTGCGTCCGTTTGGACGTGCGCTTTGATAATAGTTGGCACGGGCTTGACGGGCAATCGGGCTGTTTTGATTGCGCACCTGAGTAAATTTATTGGCCAATGCGTTGCCGATAAATGCACCGGCTGCAGTACCTATCAAGCTTTGCAGCAGCCAGCTGCCGGTGGATTGGTCGTAGATGTATTGTTGGCCGTCTGTACCGGTTACCGGTTGGCCGTTGTTGCCGTTGGCTTGTGCATCGGCAGGAATGGTGTCTTTCACGGCTTCAGGCGTGAGCTGGTAAACCGTATTGTCTTCTTGTTGGCCGTTTTGTTGTGCCAACTGTTGTTGCAATGCTTCGATTTGTTTTTGTTGCTGCTCAAGCTGCGCCTGGGTATTGTCTTTGCAGGCAGCGAGGGCAAAAGTGGAAAGGGCGGCTAAGGCAATCAGTTTTTTCATTGTTTTTCCTGAGAGAGGTTTGTCTTTGCCGAGATTTCGGCGGAGTGTGTTTGCCTAATATTAAACCATTTCCCTGTTTTTCAAGTGGTTTTACAAAATAATATTGGAAAGTTGCGCTGCAAATGCACGGCTGTTGGCAGCCAGATTGCCCAGTGCAGGCATTTCGTGTTCGGTTTCGATAATCAGCAGGTTGGCAGGGCGGCGGGTATGCAGGGACATTTGCATTTCAGCGGGAGAGAAAGGCATGTGATGGCGTTTGGCGAAAGCTTCGGCGCGTTTGTTGGCAGTTTTGAGCATGGGCAGCAGGGTAATATCCAAATGGAAACGGCGTACGCCCAAAACCAAAATACGCGCTGCGAAGAAATCTGCTTCATCAGTAAAAACGTTGGGGCTGCTTTGATTGAAGTCGTGGCGTTCTGCGGCAATTAAAGTCGCAATGGTGCGCACTTGCGGAATTAAGGCTTCGCTGATGAGGCTGTCAGGCGAATCGGGCAAAGTGTGCATGTTGAGCATGCTGTGGTGGCTGTTGCTGTCAACGACCATGCGGCAGGTGTGTAACATTTGGGTTTGGCTGTGGATTTTAGTTGAGGCAGTCATGGCTGTATTCCTTATTTCTTAAAAATGGGTGAATTTAAGCGGCCATGGTGGGTATAAAAAAAGCCGCTCAAATGAGGCGGCTCTAATTTGCGTATTTTCAATTTGGTCTGTTTTAGACAAGCGCAAAAAAGTACCGCACGTTTGTGTGGTACCAATAGAAGAAAGTAGCAGAGCGTTGCGCGGTTTGCATGATGAAAATACGTCTTTAATGTATAAAAGAATGGAACGTAGTTTAAAACAAGGATGCCAGTAATTTCAATATCCAATCGACAAAACCCACCAATAAATCTACAAGTTGTTGTAATCCTTCCAATTTATTTTCTTTCGAGTGAGTCAAATTTGCACAATTATAATGCAAAACCGGGTGAATTGATAACAATCCGAGCAGGCTCTTTAAAAAGGCCGTCTGAAAACTGAATTTCAGACGGCCTTTATTTTTGTTTATCCAATCAATAAACGTCGCGTTGGTAGCGTTTGTCTTCGCGCAGGTCGTTGAGGTAGTCTTCGGCTTCGTCACGGCTGAGTTTGCCTTGGGTTTCGATGACTTCAATCAGGGCATTTTCGACATCGCGTGCCATGCGTGTAGCGTCGCCGCAGACGTAGATGTGTGCGCCTTGTTGCAGCCAGTTCCAAACTTCGGCGGCGCGTTCGGCGATTTTGTGTTGGACGTAGACTTTGTGTTCGCCTTGCCGACTCCATGCGAGGTCGGCGCGGGTGAGGAGGCCGTCTTTGCGCCAATCGCTCCATTCGAGTTGGTAGAGGAAGTCGTCGGCCAGGCGTTGGTTGCCGAAGAAGAGCCAGTTTTTGCCGCTGTCGCCATTGGCGGCGCGTTGTTGCATGAAGGAGCGGAAGGGGGCGACGCCTGTGCCTGCGCCGATCATGATGATGGGTGTATCGCCGTTTTGTGGCAGGCGGAAGTTGGGGTTAGGTTCGACAAAGACGCGGACTTCGCTGCCTTCTTCGAGGCGTTCGCCCAAGTAGCCGGATGCTGCGCCGGTGTAGGTATGATTGTGGTGGTCGAAACGGACGACGCCGATGGTGAGGTGGACTTCTTCGCCGACTTCGTCTTGTGCGGAGGCGATGGAATAGAGACGCGGGGTTTGTGGGCGGAAGAGGCTGTATAGGGTTTGTGCGTCCAGTGGGTATGGATGGGCGGCAAATACGCCGACGGGCGGTGTGGCGGCGAGGTAGGCATCCAGTTGGGCTTTATCTGCGGCTATGGTTTTGAGTTCTTCGTTGTTTGTTAATTCGGCGTATTGTTGGACGAAGGCAGGTGTGTTTTGGGTAATGTCTGCGGATTCGGTCAGGGCAGTGCGGATGTCGGTTTCTCGGCCGTCTGAAAGTTGGACGGTTTCGCTGCCGGTCAGTTGGTTGAGGTCGAGGATTTCTTGAACGAGGTCGGCGGCATTAAGCGGCCATACGCCGAGCGCGTCGCCTGCCTGATAATGCAAACCTGAGCCGCTGAGGTCGATTTCGATGTGTTCGACGTCTTTTTCTGCATCACGCGAGGTGATTTTTTGGTGCACGGATAGGGTGGCTGTGTAGGGTTTTTCTTTGGTGTAGACGGTGCCGCTGCTTGGTGTTGCTGAGCTGTTTGGTGCAGCGGTTGTACTTGGGCTTGCTGCTTGGGCGGTTAACTCGGCTACTTTGGGTACGACGGCGGCAATCCATGCGTCGGCATCGGCTTGGAATTCTAAGTCGCAAATGCCCAAGTCGTTCAGACGGCCTGCGCCCAGTTCGGCAAATTTGGCATCAAAGTCTTTGCCTGCTTGGCAGAAGTTGGGATAGGAGGAATCGCCAAGGCCCAAGACGGCAAAGGTCAGTTTGCTGAGATCAGGTTTCTTTTTGCCGTAGATGAATTTGTACAGGGGCAGGGCTTCTTCGGGCGGTTCGCCTTCGCCTTGGGTGGAGGTAACCAAAAGGACGATGTCTTCGTCGGGCAGGGTTTTGCTTTTGAAATTGCCTGCGCTGCTGAGGCGGGCTTCTACGCCGGCGGCTTGAAGTTTGGCGTGTAATGATTCGGCAACGCTGCGGGCATTGCCGGTTTGTGAGGCGGAGAGGACTAATACGCGGCGGCTGACTGTCGAGGCGGCTGTTTGCAGGGTAGATGGTTCGGCTGCTGCTCCGGATACGCTTTGGCTTTGCGCCCAGCAATAGCCGGAGAGCCAGGCAAGTTGGGTAGGGGATAGGGTTGAGAGTTGGGCGGAGAGTTCGGGGGGAAGCGGATTGGCTTGGCTCATTTGGATTCCTTTGTTGGACGGCTATAACCGATTGTTTGAATAATGGACAGTCGCCACTTTAAACAGGCCGTCTGAAAAAAGGAAAGAATGCTTGGTTTTAATTTAAGATGATTTCGTTATATTCGGGAAGGTATTAGGCCGTCTGAACATGCTCATTCAGACGGCCTTGGATTGGATAGAAACGAGATTTTCAGTTTCCGCTGGAGAGTTTCATCACTACGACGCCGGAGATGATGAGAAATGCGCCGAGCCAGCGGCCGATGTTGGCGGCATCGTTGAAAAATACAACACCTACCAAAAACGCTCCTGCCGCGCCTATGCCTGTCCAGACGGCGTAGGCTGTACCCATTGGAATACTTTTTTGGGCAAGGTAAAGGAAGTATCCGCTGCCGATGATGCAGGCAAGCGCGGCGGCAAAGCCATGCCAGCGGTAGCCTTCCTGTTGTGTCAGCTTCAAGCCTAATGGCCAGCCGATTTCCAGCATACCGGCTAAGATTAAATAGAACCAACTCATAATATGTCCTGATAGTGTGTTAAGGTTTCAGACGGCCTTGGAAAGATTGTTTTCTTCCGAGAGTTCAACGCGTTGTCCGATATCTTTTAGATTGGAGTATTGTTCGACCAAGCGCGGTACATCGTCCAAGCTCATTGCAAACATCCATAAATAAGTGCTGACGGAATAGATATGGCCGGCGCTGCCATAACCTTTAAGCGTCATGTGTATAAAGGTGAAGCCGAACAATACGCTCATTGCCATGCCGATACTGAGATAGCCTAAGGCTTCGCGGTTGGAAATCAGCACGCGTAGTTTGGCAACCCAGCCGTAGTGGCGGTAGAGCTGATGCTCGTTTCCATCGCGGATAAGGTGGTTGTCGCGTTCAAGCCGGTTGTTTAAACGGAAATATAGGTTTTCGCTGATGGCGGCAAAACGCGGCAGCAACCATAAAAACAGGGCAAGTATCGCGACAGCCAATACGCCCACCCAAAATTCCAATATCAGCAACATCATACATGCACCGAAGATGGAGACCAGCGAAGTAGCAGCGATGGGCAGGTGTTCTTCAAAAAAACTGACAAACTCACGCGATAGGGCAACGCGTGCGGTAATGGCGGAATGCGGTACTTCTCGTTTGCGCTGTTTCAATACAACGGGGACGGCGATTTCGGTATAGATTTGGGTAAACGTACGCGTATCTGCTGCTCGGCGGGCGGCTCCGACCAGCCACATTAATAAAACCACCACGCCATACAACATTGCCTGCCAGACGTTGCCTTCCATAACGGCATTAATCGCCCAGCCGCCAAATACGGGATATACCAGCAAGAGCAGATTATCCAAGCCGACGAGAGAGAAGGTTGTGATGAGTTTGCGGCGGTGTGTTTTGCCGATGTGTTTCAGCATTTTCCACATGGTTGCCCTCCTTATTTGGTATTGAGGGTTTGCGCCATTAATTCGGCCAACGTGTCCAAATCGGCAAACAGTCGGGCTGCACGTTTTTCACCGAAGGCGGTAAAAATTCGTTTGTTGAATTCCTGCATGTTTTGCACCAATGGTGTGGCGTATTCCTTGCCTTGCTCGGTCAGCGATAATAAGCGTTCGCGTTTGTCTTGTTCGCTTTCGTGAAATGTCAGCAAGCCTTGTTCCGCCAGCGTTTTGCATGTGCCGGAAACGGTTTGCTTGGGCAGGCTCCATTCATCGCCTATGTATTTTTGAGTGCGACTGCCTTCGGTGGCTAAGGTATAGAGAACGGCTAAGGTATTGTAATTGGTGTTTTGCTGTTTAATCCATTGGTCGAATGCGCTGTCTATGCGGCTGATGCGCATACCGAGTTGGTCGAGCTGATTCATAAATTGGTCCTGATATTGACTAATTGAATGTGGATTATAGTCATATTTAGGACTAATTGCAAATAGAAGGCCGTCTGAAACAATCATTTTCAGACGGCCTTGAAACCGTTAAAATAATTAATGTAGAAACGATATATTCAAACTACGATAAACCTAATAACATCTTCAACACACACGCCATGATTCATTTCTTATCTCAAAATATTTCATCCAAACAAGCCACTGCCATCGGGCTGCTTGCCGTTGCTTTATGGAGCTTCGTCATTTCTCTGATACGCTCTTTGAGCCTGCATATGGGTGCAGTGGGTGGCGCGGCAATGATGTACACCTTGTCCACCGTATTGATTTGGCTGATTTTCGGCCGACCGCATTTGCGCAATTACAATCGCAGCTATCTGTTTTGGGCGAGTGTGTTTTTTGTCGGCTGCGAACTGTGTTTGTCGCTCTCGGTCGGTTTTGCGCAAAACGCGAGACAAGCGGTTGAAATCGGCATGGTCAATTATTTGTGGCCGACGTTTACCATCGTCGGGGCGGTATATTTCAACAAACAGCCGTCAAAATGGTGGATAGTCATCGGCTTTGTGCTGTCGTTTTTAGGGATTGCCACTGTACTGGGCGGCGATGTCGGCTTGTCGATTTCCGGTATTTACCACAATGTCCGCACCAATCCCGGTGGCTATATCATGGCATTTGCGGATGCAGTGTTTTGGGCGGCATATTGTACGCTGACGGCACGCGTAAAAGCGGAAGGCAGCAGCGTCGGCTTCTTCTTTGCGCTGGTGTCGATATTGTTGTGGATAGAGTATTTTCTCAGCGGCGCGGATACGTTGAATTTTGATGCCGTATCGCTCGGCTATGCCGTTGCCGCCGCATCTTGCATGGGTTTGGGCTATGCGGTGTGGAATATCGGTATTTCGCGCGGCAACCTGACCGTATTGGCGGGCGCATCTTATTTCATTCCGGTATTGTCTGCGGTAGTGTCATCGTTTTTGATCAGCGCGCCTTTGTCCATGACGTTTTGGCAGGGTGCGGGAATGGTGTGTTTAGGATCGATTGTGTGTTGGTTGGCGACCCGGAGAAAACAGATGGTGTGAGGCAATATCCCATAGCTTTGCGATATAACGAAAACAGCTTTTTTAACAACCAAACATTCTTTCCCATTTTCAGACGGCCTGTTTAAAGTAGCAGTCAGTTTGAGAAATCACGAGAAATGGGAAAGAATCATGACCGCAGCTTCCGCTCCGCTTTTACGCTTCATTACCGCCGGCAGTGTCGATGACGGCAAATCCACCCTCATCGGCCGCTTGCTCTACGACAGCAAAACCTTACTGACCGACCAGCTTGACAAGCTCAACCGCGCTGCTGAAAACGGCGAAACGCCCGACTTTGCCAGCCTGACAGACGGCCTTGCCGCCGAGCGCGAACAAGGCATTACCATTGACGTGGCCTACCGTTATTTTGCCACGCCCAAACGCAAATTCATTATTGCCGACACGCCGGGACACGAGCAATACACGCGTAATATGGTTACCGGCGCATCGACTGCCGATGCCGCCATTATTTTGGTCGATGCCACACGCGTCGATTTTTCAGGCAGCGAGCCTGTCCTTCTGCCCCAAACCAAACGCCACAGCGCGATTCTGAAACTTCTGGGCTGCCCCAACATCATCGTCGCCGTCAACAAACTCGACCTGCTTGACTTTGACGAAGCCAAATATCAAGCCATTATCGAGGCCTATCGAAAACTGGCAGAACAAATCGGCCTCAAAGCACAAATCCACTTCCTACCCATCAGCGCCTTAAAAGGCGACAATATCGTCAATGCCAGCAGCCAAACCGCGTGGTATGAAGGTTTGCCGCTTTTGCCTTTGCTTGAAAGCCTACCTGTCAACCGTCAAAATGCCGCTGACCAAGCCGCGCATTTTCCCGTACAACGCGTGGCGCGCCAAGACGGCAGCAGCAGCGACGACTTCCGCGGCTATCAAGGCAGATTGGAAGCAGGCCGTCTGAAAGTGGGCGATGAAGTTAAAGTTTTACCCAGCGGCCATGTTGCCAAAGTTGCCGAAATCTATAATCTAAATGGTAAAACTGAATCTGCCGAGGCAGGGGAAGTGTTGACCGTTGTTTTGGATACCGACATCGATATTTCACGCGGCAACAGCATTGTTTCAGCCGACAGCGCCATTGTTCCCGAACAACAATTTCAAGCCGCGCTTTGCTGGTTTGACGATATTCCGCTCAATCTGCGCCGCAAATATTTGCTGAAGCACACTACCCAAACCACGCCCGTAAAAATCAGCGAAATTGCCTACGTTTGGGACGTGAACACCCTCAGCCGGGTCGAATCCGCCGAAACGCTCAAGCTCAACGATATCGGCAGCGTCAGCTTCAAAACCCAGCAGCCGCTTTCTGCTGCCGCATACGAAGACAACCATGCACAAGGCGCGTTTATTTTGATTGACGAAGCCACCAACCATACTGTCGCGGCAGGCATGATACGCAAAGTCAGCGAAACAAACAGTTTTGAAATTTAAAAGAAAAGTTGAAATAAAAAAAAGGCCGTCTGAAGTTTCAGACGGCCTGTTATTTTATCCAAGTCGGAAATGCTTATGCGCCGTAAACCGGATATTTATTGCACAAAGCAGTCACTTGTTCGCGGACTTTGGCGAGGTTGGCTTCATCTTCAGGATTGGCCAATACGTCGGCAACCAAGTTCGCCAATACGCGCGCGTCGGCTTCGTCAAAACCACGAGTGGTCATGGCGGCAGAGCCAATGCGGATGCCGGAGGTAACGAATGGTTTTTCCGGATCATTCGGGATGGCGTTTTTGTTGACGGTGATGTGAGCTTTGCCCAAAGCGGCTTCGGCGGCTTTGCCGGTGATTTTCATCGGTTGCAGGTCAACGAGGAAAACGTGGCTTTCGGTGCGGCCGGAAACGATGCGCAAACCGCGTTTGACCAACTCTTCCGCCATTGCTGCGGCATTGATTTTCACTTGTTTCGCGTATTGTTTGAACTCGGGTTGCAACGCTTCTTTAAACGCTACGGCTTTGGCAGCGATAACGTGCATCAACGGGCCGCCTTGCAGGCTTGGGAAGATGGCGGAATTCAACGCTTTTTCGTGGGTATTGTCACGGCACAAAATCACACCGCCGCGAGGGCCGCGCAGGGTTTTGTGGGTGGTGGTGGTCACGAAGTCGCAGAATGGCACGGGGTTGGGATATTCGCCGCCGGCAATCAGACCGGCATAGTGCGCCATGTCGACAAAGAGGTATGCGCCGACTTTATCGGCGATTTCGCGGAATTTTGCCCAGTCGATTTGCAGCGCGTAGGCAGATGCGCCGGCCACAATCATTTTAGGTTTGTGTTCAAGCGCCAAGCGTTCGACTTCGGCATAATCGAGAACTTCGTTTTCATCCAAACCATAAGTAATGGCATTGTAGAGTTTGCCGGAAATATTGACGCTGGCGCCGTGGGTCAAGTGGCCGCCGTGTGCCAGAGACATGCCCAAAATGGTGTCGCCCGGTTTCAAAACAGAAGCATATACGGCTTGGTTGGCTTGCGAGCCGGAGTGTGGTTGGACGTTGACATATTCTGCGCCAAACAACTCTTTAGCGCGGTCAATCGCCAATTGTTCGACAATATCAACGTATTCGCAGCCACCGTAGTAGCGTTTGCCAGGATAGCCTTCAGCATATTTGTTGGTCAATTGCGAACCTTGGGCTTCCATAACGGCACAGCTGACGTAGTTTTCAGAGGCGATCAGCTCGACGTGGTCTTGCTGGCGCTTGTCTTCTTGGGCGATGGCTGCTGCCAAATCGGGGTCATATTGTGCGAGGGTAACGCTTTTTGAAAACATGTTCTCGATTCCTTTGTGATGGGCTGAAAATATAGGATGGAGTGCTGCGAATTGGTTCAAGATGAACTATTTTTCTTGCATTGTCAACAATTGTGTCGGGTGTTTGGTTTCAGACGGCCTGAGATTAAAGGGTTTATTTGAAAATATCATCTTGTTTTAAATGAAAATCCATTTTTTCCAGAAGCGCGGCTAAGTCGGCTTCTGCTTGGGCAGCCTTAAGATTTTTTGCCAGTTCTACTAAGGCTACTGCATTTAATCGTTCTTTCTCCAGCCGTAGAGCTTCTTCGCTGAAGATTTTGATATTGTCTGCCGATTCGGCGGTATCTATTTTTTCAAATGGATAAAATGATTCTTCGTGCACGGCCAAACCGTCGGGCAAGGGGGCAGCATGGTTGAAATCGGCATCATTGACCGGCATCCATGAAGGATGGTTTTCAAGCAGGATAAATTGTCCGTCCATGCCGTTGATATGACGGAATAGGGTGGTTCGGCCATTGTGTAAACGCATAAGCCCGATTGTATGCCCAAGTCGGTAAGCCGTCTATAAAGCCGTTTCTTTCTATTTTGGCGCTAACTTATGTTGATATTATTAATTTTGATGTAAAACAGTTTCGACTTAAAAAAGACTGGATAAAACGCCCGTGTTTGTTATAATGAAGCTAAAGATTGATTCGTCCTAGTTTTTGACCGCAGTACTTTTTTATTTAATTAACAAGAGAGGAAAACAAAATGTTTCCAGAATATCGCGATTTGATTTCTAAACTGAAACAAGAAGATGCACACTTTGCCCGTTTGTTTGACGAGCACAATGAGCTGGACGATAAAATCACCGGTTTGGTTAACAACCCTGTTACCAGCGGTGCCGAAGAGATTGAAGAGCTGAAAAAAGCCAAACTCAAACTCAAAGACGAATTGTATGCTCTTCTGCAAAAAGCAGCAGGCAAATAATTAAAAATTGAATAAGGCCGTCTGAACGGTATGATAGAAATCTTGGATTTCGTTTCATGCCGGTTCAGACGGCCTTTTTAGTTGTTTGGTATTTGTTATTTTTATTAGCACAATTTAACTTTTAATTGTAAATCACTCTTAATTGCGTTGAAAACTCTGTTAAGGTTATTTAAAATCTCGAATAATTTTTATTTTGATTTTAAACAAACAAAACCAAGAGAAACAATGCAATGAAAACATTCACACTCGCTATTTTGCCTTTGGCGTTAATTAGTGCATTCTCACACGCAGCTGAAGAGAAAGCAGTTGAGCAGGCTGAAGTCGATACCGTTTACGTTACTGCCGAGAAGCAGTTGCAACAGTCGCTCGGTGTATCGCGTATTTCTAAAGACGACATCGACAAACGCCCTGCAGCCAATGATATTTCCGAATTTGTCCGCACTATGCCAGGCGTTAACCTGACCGGCAATACGGCGACGGGTCAGCGTGGCAACAAACGCCAAATCGACTTGCGCGGTATGGGCCCTGAAAATACATTGATTTTGATTGACGGCAAGCCGGTTAATTCGCGCCAATCCGAGCGTATTAGTATGCGTGGTGAACGCAATACGCGTGGCGACAGTAACTGGGTGCCGGTTGAAGAAATCGAATCGATTACTGTTTTGCGCGGTCCGGCGGCGACCCGTTACGGCTCTGGCGCGATGGGTGGCGTGGTCAATATTGTTACCAAAAAAGTGTCTAAAGAATTTAAAGGCCAAGTCAATCTGTATGCCAATCAGCCGCAAGACAGCAATGAGGGCGCAACCCGCCGTATCGGCTTTAATTTGAGCGGCCCGATTATCCAAGATACTTTGGGCTTCCGCGTTTACGGCAATTTGAATAAAACGGATACAGATGCTGCCGATATTAATGCCGGACACGGCAATGACAGCGCGGCCGGTGTCGAAGGCGTACGCAATAAAGACATTGCAGGCCGTCTGCAATGGAAAATCAGCCCAGCGCAAACGCTGATTTTGGACAGCAGTTACAGCCGTCAGGGCAATATCTACAACGGCGATACGCAAAACAGCAATCCGCGTTCTGCTTTGGTTAATTCTTTGGCCGACAGCAAAGCCGAAACTGCCCGCTTATACCGTTCCGCTTATTCTTTAACGCATGATGGCGCATGGGAATGGGGCGATACCAAAAACGTGATCAGTTATGAGCGTACAATCAACAGTCACTTGCCTGAAGGTTTGGCCGGTGGTCCGGAAGGCAGCTATACAGGCTTGGATTTTGTTCAAAGCCGTCTGAAAAACCTGCGCTTCAGCAGCGAAGCAAATATTCCATTCAAACTTGGTGTTGAGAATGTATTGACGGTTGGTGCAGAATTTACTGACAGCAAATTGGATGATCCTACATCTAACTCGCAAAGTCTGACAGATACTATTCCCGGTGGCCCTGGGCGGCCACCACGCAAGGTTGTGAACATCTTCTCGGGCGTGTCGGAACATCGTAGCGGTAAAACTTCACAACGCAACTGGGCGGCCTACGTTGAAGACAATATTTCGTTGACCGACAAAACCCATCTGATTCCGGCCATCCGCTTCGACCATAACAGTGCCAGTGGCAGCAACTGGAGTCCGGCTTTGAACTTCTCGCATCAAATCGGCGAAAACTGGTTGGTTAAAGGTGGTGTTGCCCGCGCGTACAAAGCGCCAAATCTGTATCAAGCTAGTTCTGACTTTATCCTGTACACACGCGGTCAGGGCTGTCCGCTCAATGCGCCGGGTAGTGTCAGCTGTTTCTACATGGGCAATGGCAATTTGAAACCTGAAACCAGCATCAATAAAGAGATTGGCCTTGAGTTCAACAAAAACGGCTGGCAGGCTTCGGCGACTTATTTCCATAATGCGTACCGCAATAAAATCGTGATCGGCGACCAGCTTATTGCCACCAGCAATATCCGCAACTGGCTCCTGCAATGGGAAAATACGCCAAAAGCGACGATTTCTGGTATCGAAGGCAACTTGGTAATTCCGTTGCATGACACACTCAAGTGGAGCAACAATTTCACTTACATGCACAAATCCGAAGATTATCAAGGCAATCCATTGTCTTTGGTGCCGAAATACACCATCAACAGTACACTGTCTTGGACGCCGAACGAACGCTTTGATGCCAATCTGACCTTTACCCACTACGGCCGTACTAAACCGCGCGGTGTGGCAGTCAACCGTTTGGAACAAAACGGCAATCCTCGTGCAGGCGTAGCAGCGTTGTCTTCCGAACGCAACCAAACCCAAGTCGGCTCTTATGGCATTTGGGGCATCAATGCAGGCTACAACTGGAACAAACGCGTGGCCGTCCGTGGCGGTATCAGTAATCTGTTTGACAAAAAACTGTACCGCACAACTGCCGGCGCACAAACTTACAACGAGCATGGCCGTGCCTTCTACGGCAGTTTGAAAGTATCGTTTTAAGTAGAAGCGTATTAAATCAGGCCGTCTGAAACGGTGTGAAATGAAATCTAAGATTTCTGACACATGGTTTCAGACGGCCTTTTGATTTTTAAATTTAGAAGCATTTGTTGTTACGGAATTTACTTCACTATTTTAAAAAAGTAAAAGGGCGACATTCGCCGCCCTGAGAATGCAAACTGCTTATTCGACCCAAGTCATCATTTCATCAATCGGTTTGCGTGATTTTTTAGTGATTTCTTTGGCGCGATAGCCGAATGTTGCCGCTACGGATACGCCCCATTCGTTGGCATCAAACAGGCCTTCTGCCGCTAATACTTCGTTCATTTTATCGTAGTTGAAGCCTTCGATTGGGCAGGAATCAATGCCGATGGCCGCTGCGCCTGTGAGCATATTGGCCAAAGCAATATAGGTCTGCTTGCCGCTCCAGTCGAAGAGTGCGCGTTGGTCGTCGGCAATTTTAATGTCGGTTTCTTGGAAGCTTTTGTATCTTGCCAACGCTTTTTCCAGCTGCTCTCCTTGCAGGCCCCTGCGTTCGGCAACACTGCGGAAGAACGGGGTATCGTAACGGGCATTTTTCTTGGCAAGGATAATCACTAGATGGCTGCAGTCGTCCAGTTGCGATTGCATACCCCAGCTGAAAGGTTTGAGCTTTTCTCTCAAGGCTTTGTTTTGGATAACTAAAAATTTCCATGGCTCGGAGCCGACAGAGCTGGGCGAGAGGCGGGCAAATTCTAAAATCGCTGCAAAATCTTCTTGGCTGATTTTTTTGTCGGGATCGTAATAACGGGTGGAGCAGCGATTTTCGAATACTTGCAGCATTTGTTCGCGTGTAATTTGATTCATCTGGTTTTCCTAATAAATGAAGATGTTATTCCAATATCCGGTTCCTTTTGAGGTATCATTACCGGCATAACCTTAAGGAAGAAACAGGCTGGGGCAACACCATGTTAAATCAAACCTAACGGCTAGGCTATCTTTTAATTCTGAATTTCGCAAAAAAATTCGATAAAAATCAATATAAATACGAAAAGGCCGTCTGAAACTTTAAACGTTTAAAGTTTCAGACGGCCTTTGATTTCAAATCTTAATTACAGATGAGGATTAATCAGGTTTTCCGGGGAGAGGATACGGTTGAGCTCTTCTTCGCTCAACAGACCGTGCTCCAGTACGACTTCGCGCACGCCTTTGCCGGTTTGGGCGCAGATTTTGCCGACCAAGTCGCCATTGCGGTGGCCGATGTATGGGTTCAGATAAGTGACCAAACCGATGGAGTTGAAGACGTAGTGTTCGCAGATTTCGCGGTTGACCGTAATGCCTTTGACGCATTTGTCGGACAGGTTGACCGCGGCGTTGCCTAAGAGGGAAATGGTTTCAAACATACATTGGGCGATGACCGGCTCCATAACGTTCAGCTGCAACTGACCTGCTTCGGCTGCAAAAGTGATGGTCGTGTCGTTGCCGATGACTTTGAAGCAGACTTGGTTGACGACTTCGGGAATCACGGGATTGACTTTGGCAGGCATGATGGAAGAACCGGCTTGCAATTCAGGCAGATTGATTTCTTTCAAACCGGCGCGCGGACCAGAAGAGAGCAGGCGCAAGTCGTTACAGATTTTGGACAGTTTGACGGCTGTGCGTTTCAATGCGCCGTGTACCATCACATATGCGCCGCAGTCGGAGGTCGCTTCGATCAGGTTTTCAGTCAGTTTGCAAGGCAGGCCGCTGACTTCGGAAAGTTTCTCAACGACTAAAGCCGCATAGCCTTTAGGTGTATTCACACCTGTACCGATGGCGGTAGCACCGAGGTTGACTTCAAGCAGTAGGGAGCGGGTACGGTCGAGGTTGAGGATTTCTTCTTCCAGCAACACTTGGAAAGATTGAAACTCTTGGCCGGCAGTCATCGGCACGGCATCTTGAAGCTGGGTGCGGCCCATTTTCAAAACGTCTTTAAATTCTTCGGCTTTGGCGGCAAAGGCATTTTTCAGGATGGCCAGTTTGTCGAGCAATTCGCCGATGCTGTAATACACGGCAAGGCGGAAGCCGGTAGGGTAGGCGTCGTTGGTGGATTGGCTGGCGTTGACATGGTCCATCGGATTGACGATGTCGTAGTGGCCTTTTTCGTGACCCAAGACTTCCAATGCGAGGTTGGCAATGACTTCGTTGGTATTCATGTTGACCGAAGTACCGGCGCCGCCTTGATAAACGTCGGATGGGAATTGGTCGAGGCAGCGGCCTTTGACCAATACTTCATCGCAGGCTTTTTCGATGGCGGCCGCGATTTCCGGCTTGATGGCACCCAATGCGCCGTTGGCTTGCGCGGTGGCTTTTTTAACCATGACCATGCTGCGGACAAATTGCGGTACGTCGGAAATTTTTTGTGTGGAAATTTTAAAGTTTTCAATGGCGCGCAAAGTATGGATGCCCCAATATACTTCAGCAGGGATCTCGCGGTCGCCCAATAAATCGTGTTCGATTCGTACAGTCATTTCTCTTACCTTCTCGTATAGTTGTGTTGGTGTGCATTATGCGTTTGGAACATTAGCCCAGTTCGGCAAGATTGTCCAGTTAATAAGGCTTAATCGTCAGGATGAAAGCGCGTTGCTTCACGCTCTTTTGCGGCTGTCTCTTTATCTTTCAATTTCGCACCCAAGCCCAACATTTTTTCATATTCGGATTGCGGCGTGCCATCCTCTTCCATGCCGAATGCGCTGGCATTGACCCAAAGGGAAAGCAGGGAAACGATGAAGGCGAAAAAACCAACGATATACCAAAACATTTTTTTCTTCCTTGTGTGTCTGCGTGTGCAGATTGTTGTGGTTTGTAAAGATGTGAATGTAGCACAAACGCGGTTGGGTTTAAATTCTTCTCCCACATCCTTTCATTGATTTACCTGTAAGTGTTTAGAAAAGAAAAGGCCGTCTGAAAAGTAAGACTTTTCAGACGGCCTCGGAGGCTTTGTCGGGAAGATTTAGCCGCCGCATGCGCCGCAGCAACCGCCTTCGCCATGACCGCCGCGTTTTTCTTCGTTGTTGATAACGGGCAGTTCAGTTTCTTCGGTTTGCTCTTTTTTCTCTTCAGGCAAATCGTTTACTTTGATTTTGTTTTCTTCGGACATGATACATCCTTTCAATGGATTGAGGAGTGGAAAGATTCATAAAGATAGCATCTTTAAGCCAATAAACCAAGCAGCACAAAACTGTCTTGTGATAATGCCATGACTTGGAACAATAAATTTGCTTATAAAAGCGTTAAGGCCGTCTGAAAAAATCCAAAGAGGAGTGTTGGTTTTTATAGGTTGAAATGGCAGTAGAAAGATTTAAGAATGCTTGATTTGAAGGGATAAACTGACATTGATTTCAAAAAACAATACAATGTTATCATCATCTGGAAACAGCCAATTTATCGGAGCATATATGTATTCACACCACAGCGAACGCCATTTCAGCGACCGCAACAACTGGCTTCGGGCAAGCGTATTGGGTGCCAATGACGGCCTGATTTCTACTGCCTCGCTGTTGACGGGCGTAGCCGCTGCCGCGCCAGATTTCCAAACCCTGCTTTTGACGGGCGTTTCGGCGCTTATCGGGGGTGCGGTGTCAATGGCGGCGGGGGAGTATGTTTCCGTGTCCAGCCAATCGGATACGGAAAAAGCCGATTTGCACAAAGAACGCTACGAATTGGCAAATAATCCTGATGCCGAACTTGAAGAGCTGATGGAAATTTACCGCCGCCGCGGTTTGTCCGATGCGCTTGCCGCAGAGGTGGCCAAAGCCTTGATGGAACACGATGCACTCGCCGCCCACGCGCGCGACGAAATCGGCATTACCGAAACCTCTTCCGCCCAACCCATGCAGGCTGCGCTGGCTTCTGCTGCTTCATTTTGTGCCGGCGCGATTTTGCCTTTACTGGTCGCATTGACAGCTTCTACCGCCATTGTTCCGGCCTTGGCAGTTTCCACTTTGTGCGGACTGGCAGGACTGGGCTATGCCTCCGCCAAACTCGGAGGGGCACCTGTCGTGCCTGCTGTTTTGCGCGTGTGCCTGTGGGGCGTTGCGGCATTGGTGATAACCGGATTTATTGGAAAACTGGCGGGTGTGGCCGTCTGATTGTAAGACCTTATATTCTTTTAAACCTGTATCCAGTAAAATTGAAAATTGATTTGATCGCTAAAGGCCGTCTGAAAATTTTTCAGACGGCCTATGGTGCTTGTATTTACTTATTACAAACTGTTTTTTGTCATGACCTATCCGATTCCCAAACCCCATGAAAAATCCCGTTGGCTCAATCTGTCTCAAGGCTCGCTGCCCTTGGCTTTGGCGCGTTATCTGCCGCATAAGCAGCTTAAGGTTGTCTTGACCCAAGATGCGGAACAGGCACTACGCCTTCAGACGGCCTGGCTGTTTTTCCGTCCGCACGATACGGCGGTGTTCCTGCCGGACTGGGAAACGCTGCCTTACGAGCGTTTTTCACCGCATCAGGATTTGGTATCGGAGCGCTTGTCGGCGTTGTGGCAGATTAAGAGCGGCGCGGCGGACGTGTTGTTCGTGCCGGTTGCGACGGCGATGCAGAAGTTGCCGCCTGTGCCGTTTCTGGCAGGGCGCACGTTTTGGCTGAAAACAGGGCAGACTTTGGATATAGGCCGTCTGAAAAGTGATTTGGTGGATGCAGGTTATAACCATGTTTCCCACGTTGTTGCGGCAGGCGAGTTTGCCGTGCGCGGCGGTATTGTCGATTTGTTCCCGATGGGCAGCGAAATGCCGTACCGCATCGATTTGTTCGACGATGAAATCGACAGTATTAAAACCTTTGACACCGAAACGCAGCGCACCATCTCCCCCGTTTCCGAAATCCGCCTGCTACCGGCGCACGAGTTCCCCACCGACAGCGAGGCGCAAAAGATTTTCCGCATCCGCTTCCGCGAGGAAGTTGATGGCAATCCGAACGATGCGGCTGTGTACAAAGCCGTCAGCAACGGCCATTTCGGCGCGGGTGTGGAATATTACCTGCCGCTGTTTTTTGAAAACGAGTTGGAAACGCTGTTTGACTATATCGGCGAAGACGCGCTGTTTGTCTCTTTGGGCGACGTTCACGCCGAGGCAAACCGTTTTTGGAGTGACGTTAAATCGCGTTACGCCATGGCGCAGGGCGACGAAACCTATCCGCCTTTGCTTCCACAGCATTTGTATCTCTCTGCAGATGTTTTTGCAGGCCGTCTGAAAAATTATGGTCAGGTATTGCCGGATATTTTTGGTGATGAACATACGTTGCCAAACGTGGCCGTCAACCGCCAAGCAGATGAACCGTTGCAGGCACTGAAGGATTTTCAGACGGCCTTTGACGGACGGATTTTGTTGTGCGCCGAAAGTTTGGGACGGCGCGAAACCATGCTCGGTTTCTTGCAGCAAAACGGCTTAAAAGCCAAAAGCGTGTCCGACTGGCAGGGCTTTTTGTCGGCGCATGAGCCGCTGATGATTACAGTGGCGCCGTTGGCTTACGGGTTTAAATTAGAAGATCAAAACATCGCGGTCATTACCGAATCCGATCTTTATCAATATGTTGCCCGCTCGCGCAAACATCATCGTAAGAAACACGCCGCCGTTTCAGATGGCCTGTTGCGCGACCTTGCAGAAATCAATATCGGCGACCCTGTCGTGCATGAAGAACACGGTATCGGCCGATATATGGGCTTGGTCGCAATGGACTTAGGCGATGAAACCAACGAAATGATGTTGCTCGAATACGCGGGCGAAGCGCAGCTTTATGTGCCTGTTTCGCAACTGCATTTAATCAGCCGCTACTCCGGCCAGGCGCATGAAAACGTAGCTTTGCACAAGCTCGGTAGCGGCGCGTGGAACAAGGCAAAACGCAAAGCCGCCGAAAAGGCGCGCGATACCGCCGCCGAGTTGCTCAACCTCTACGCCCAACGCGCCGCTCAATCGGGACACAAGTTTGAAATCAACGAGATGGACTATCAGTCGTTTGCCGATGGTTTCGGCTATGAAGAAACCGAAGACCAAGCCGCCGCCATCGCCGCTGTGATTAAAGATTTGACGCAGGCGAAGCCAATGGATCGCCTCGTGTGCGGCGATGTCGGCTTCGGCAAAACCGAAGTCGCCCTGCGCGCCGCGTTTGTGGCGGTGATGGGTGGCAAGCAAGTTGCCGTACTCGCACCGACCACGCTTCTGGTCGAGCAGCACGCACAAAATTTCGCCGATCGCTTTGCCGATTTCCCCGTGAAAGTCGCCAGCCTTTCGCGTTTCAACAACAGTAAAGCCACCAAAGCCGCTCTGGAAGGCATGGCAGACGGCACGGTCGATATTGTTATCGGTACGCACAAACTGGTTCAGGACGACATCAAATTCAAAAACTTAGGTTTAGTCATTATCGACGAAGAACATCGCTTCGGTGTGCGTCAGAAAGAGCAGCTCAAACGCCTGCGCGCCAATGTTGACATCCTCACCATGACCGCCACACCGATTCCGCGTACCCTCAGCATGGCGCTCGAAGGCCTGCGCGACTTCTCACTGATTACCACAGCCCCCAGCCGCCGCCTCGCCGTCAAAACCTTTGTCAAACCCTTCAGCGAAGGCAGCGTGCGCGAAGCCGTGTTGCGCGAACTCAAACGCGGCGGACAAGTGTTTTTCCTGCACAATGAAGTGGATACGATTGAGAATATGCGTGAGCGGTTGGAAACCCTGCTGCCCGAAGCCCGCATCGGTGTGGCGCACGGACAACTGCGCGAGCGCGAGCTGGAACAAGTCATGCGCGACTTTTTGCAGCAAAGATTTAACGTGTTGCTCTGTTCCACCATCATCGAAACCGGCATCGACATTCCCAACGCCAACACCATCATCATCAACCGTGCCGACAAATTCGGGCTGGCTCAGCTTCATCAGTTGCGTGGGCGCGTCGGACGCAGCCACCATCAAGCCTACGCCTACCTGCTCACGCCCGAATACATCACCAAAGACGCAGAAAAACGCCTCGACGCTATTGCAGCAGCGGACGAACTCGGCGCAGGTTTCACCCTCGCCATGCAGGATTTGGAAATCCGCGGCGCAGGCGAAATCCTCGGCGAAGGTCAGTCCGGCGAAATGATACAGGTCGGCTTCACGCTTTATACCGAAATGCTCAAACAAGCCGTGCGCGACCTCAAAAAAGGCCGCCAACCCGACCTCGACGCACCATTGGGCATTACCACCGAAATCAAACTGCACAGCCCGGCATTACTGCCTGAAGACTACTGCCCCGACATTCACGAGCGCCTCGTCCTCTACAAACGCCTTGCTGTCTGCGAAACCGTGCAGCAAATCAACGCCATACACGAAGAACTCGTCGACCGCTTCGGCCTGCCCGAACAACCTGTCAAAACCCTCATCGAAAGCCACCACCTGCGGCTCGCTGCAAAAGAATTGGGCATAGACGCCATCGACGCCACCGGCGAAGCCGTCACCGTTACCTTCGGCAAACACCACCAAATTGACCCGACAGAAATTATCCTGCTGATTCAGACGGATAAAAAATACCGGCTGGCAGGGGCAGACAAGTTGAAGTTTACGGCTCAGATGGAGGATGTGGAGATGAGGATTAAGACAGTGAAAAGTGTGTTGAAGACTTTGAAAGAAAGAGTGGTAGCAAAGTAGAGGTTGATGAAGAAAAGGTCGTCTGAAAAATTTTCAGACGACCTTTCCTTATCCAAAATTTGTAGGTCGAATACTTGTATCCGACAAAATCTCCCATGAAGCTGTCGGATTCGAGAATCCGACCTACACCTACCGCTATTTTTTAAAAAGATTAACTAAATCAATTATATAATTGTATTAATTAGCTTTTCATCATTTGATTTTTCAAAATTTTCGGCAATTATCTGTATTCATTATAGACAATAGAATTATATAGAACGCCATTCTTGTCAAAAACAGGCAGTAATTTAATTAGATACCAGTTTATATCCACTATTTTATTATAAATTTCCTTAATATTGATATTAATGCTGAATAAGAATTCAAAATTAGGAAAAAATAAGACGTTTCCACCGATATTGGTATCAGACCATGTCATTACAAACCCGATAACTTCATCCGAATTACTTTTGATTTTTAAAAAATCAAAAATTTCTTGTTCCGACATAGAGGCCGAATTCCAATCCCAGTCGTCATTACCAAGCAGCAAATAAGTAAATTGTCCATTATCGAGAAAACGCCAACCACCCTCCCATAAATATTTCAGTATTTCATAACGAGAAATTTTTTTGTTATTCATCGATAAATCAATACTTAAACCTATATCTCTCGACATCTCGAATCTCCTGTGGCTTTTAATTTTTAATATTTTTAGAAGGGGTGTAAGCAAGCCTTAGCCCGCATTAAACCTGTAAGTAGAGTGTATACGGCACGCACAAACGTGGGCTTTAAGCGTAATAAAAAGTCGTCTAAAACGATTTTCAGGCTTTCAGATGACCTTTTATCAAATGATGCGAAATATCACTTGTCTAACCTTCTAACTTCGTACACACCTCAGCCCCACCTTCAAGTTTTGGGCAGACTACGACTTGTATCGTTTGTTTATTTTTATAATTGCCGAAATTTCCAATAATCCCGCCCTTCGATTTTCCAATAACAAAATTCGTCCGGTATCAAATACCCAAAGTCCATTGCCTTAGAAAACCAGCCATCATAGACATAATCTTCATGACATCTGTCCCAATCCATATGAAGGTAAACTTCCGTATCAAAATTAATATAGAACAACGGTAATCTTGAAGAAATCTGATTGATTTTTAAGAAATCACTTTGTTGGCCAAAATCCGAAATAGGATCATCATACGACAACTTGTTCTCGACAACGGAATATAATCTTGCTGCTTCATCTAAATTAAAGCCCTGTAACATCAGCGCCTTCAATTCGTCTTTTTCCAGTACGACGACCGAATCTGATTGAAGATAGCTTTCGAAATTGTCCTTAGTTAACTGCCAGATGCCGTTTCGGTAATAATAACTATTCATTTCATCCTGATATTGTTCTAACGTAATATTACCGTTTTTAAAATCCAAATCTAAGTCTAATTTCATATTTAATATGAAATTTTCCTTATAATCAATCAAATAATATATCTTTTTCTTATAGACAAAAATGGATATACACTGAATGTACTCAAAGATGTTATCCAATAATTCAGATTTAAATTTCTCAATCTTTTCCATATTTGACAAATTCCTTAATAACTTTATCACCAGCAAGCATTAGTCCGCATGAAAGCTGCAGGTAGGGTGTCGTACGCGTGCTTTAAGTGTAAATACAGAAGCAGTATAAAAAGGTCGTCTGAAAAATTTTCAGACGACCTTTTAGGTTAATTTTCCGAATAGCCTTTCTAAGGCAGTACAACCACATTTCAATCTTTTCCTGCACAGAAAAAAAAATACAGCAGCTGTATCATCTCGTTAACTCGGGGGTCGGCAATGTAATATTGCCGTTCCCGATGGTTTACTTCAAATGATACCAAACCGGCTTCGCGCAACAGGGCTAATTGGCTGGACATTGCCGCTTGCGGCAGTCCGGATGATTCAGCCAATTCGGTTACATTGTGCGGCCTTTCATGTAGTTTGCACAATACGGCGAGGCGGTTGGGATTGGCCAGAAGTTTGAGAAAAGCGGTGGCTTCTTCGTAGGGAGGTTGATTGTCGGCAATAGTCATTTTTCGCGCTTTTCGGCAAATGAGGAGGTCGAATTATCAGTCATAATGGCCTCAGCAGCAACTTTCAGACGGCCTTTGTTTAAGGGTTCCATGGCATTTTGGCCAGTAGGCGTGCCATGCCGCAGAATCCGGTTAGTCCGGCCGTTAACAGGCCTGCGCCGACCATCACGTCTATCAGATAAAACCAAGGCGATACCAGCCAACCTGCCAGCACGCCCAACAGAATCAAACTGCCCGCTATGGTTTGCACCTGCCGCATGATGTCCGGTGCCGACTGGTCGGCAACAATAGGAAGTCCTACTGATTTCCATGCCAGTAAGCCACCTTCTAGAATATAACATTCGCGACCTTGGCTAAATGCTGACAATATTGTTTCTGACCGTGTTGTACGTTTACCGCTCAGGCAATAAAAAATCAGGCATGGGGCCGTATCATCGGGCAGTTTGTCTCGCTGCTGTTCAGGCGGAAGGGATAATGCACCGCCAATATGCCCGCCCCGATATTCGGCTTGGCTTCGGATGTCCACTGCCAACGCGCCCTCACGGATTTTTGCCATTGCTTCGGAAGGCATAATTCGCGGGAGTTGTCCGACCGTAGTCATGTTTTGCCTTCGTTATTTTTTGTTGATACGGCAGGTGTTGATGCCCAATAAGCTGTACAGCGCGCAGTTGCCAATCAGTGCTGTACCCAGGGGGATGATGCCCAGCCAACCCCACCAGCCAATTTGTCCGGTAGCGGCTGCAGCAATCAGCGCTACGCCGATAACAATACGGATTACGCGATCCAAAGTACCCAAGTTTCGTTTCATTTTATTGCTCCTTGTTTAAGAATGGATTGTCTATAAATAAACATATATAACAAAAATCATATATGAGAAATATTATAGCTTTAAAGATGACTTTGTCAAATGGTTTACAGTAAAAGTGTAATGAATATTTGCATTGTATTTTTTAAACGCACAAATAGAATCAATCTCCAACGGCATGGTTAAATGTAAAAATACAGCCTGATATTTTCAGACGGCACTGGAGATTATCTATATAATATTTTATTTATATTGGAAGAATTGGTAGTCAGTTTTCAGAAGGAGTCAAATCATGACCGATTCGGAAAAGAAGTCCAATGGAGACGATTTGAAGACTGAATAATCCGTTGTGTAACTAGCAAGGGAGAGGAAATACTTTTAAATCAAATTGTCTACGAATTATAAAAGGCCGTCTGAAAATTGAATTTCAGACGGCCTTTGGTTTCTTTATAACGTCGTTCGTATCATCAGAAACGATAGTTCACGCCCAAGGCAAACTCGCGGCCGCGTTCGTAGAAGGGCACGCGTCCATTGCCGTCAGGGAAGCGTTGGCTGTGCGAACGGTATTGCTTGTTGCCGATGTTGTTGACAGCGAAGTTGACGTTCAGGTTGTCTTTTTTCAGCGGCTGCCAGTTGGCGTAAATGTCGTGTACACCATAACCAGCTTTCTTACCGTGTATCGTGCCTAGTCCGCGGGCGACGTCGGTGTATTTCACGCTTTGGGCGTAGCGGCCACGCCAGCCGATTTCGAGTTTGGGGTTCTCAAACTGATAAGACAGGCCGGTCAGCCATTGACGGCCGGTGTTCCAGAAGGTGAACGAGCTTTCGTGGTCTTCCGCTTTAACCGGGCTATCGCCGTAGTACATTTCGCCGTTCAGACGGGGTTTGACGTAGGACACGCCGGCGCGCGCGGTCAGGCCGCCCCAGCGGTAGGACGCGTCAAGTTCGTAGCCGTAGGTTTTGAGCGTGCCGCCGTTGTAAATCTTGCCGCGTTCGGTGATGGAGGCGGTGTTGTTGTTGATTTTTGCCCAACGATAGACGATGAGGTCTTTGATGCGTTGGTGGAACACGCTGCCACTGACGTTGAAGTTGTCGTTGCGCCATCTGAAGCCCAATTCGGCGCGGCGGGCAGTTTCAGCTTTGAGGTTGCTGTCCAAATCGGCGGCGGCGCCTGCGCGTTCGTTAGCTAACAGGGCTTCGTTCAGGCGGGGCGCACGGCTTGCCTGATTGAGGTTTGCCAAGAGGGAAAAGTTGTCGTTGATGTCCCAAATCGCGCTGATGCTGGGGTTGAGCTGACCGTGCGATGCGCTTTGTTTGCTGGCGGCGTTGTATTTAAAATGGTCGTAACGCAGGCCGGTGGTCAGGGTAACGGGGTTCAAGTTCCAAATACCTTCCGCGTACACGCCGTATTCGGCTTTTTTCTCTTTGTCGCGGTCATATAGGCCGAGAATCTTCAGCCACGCTCCTTTGTCGGACGGCTCGGAGGTTTCGTGGCGGTAGTTGACGCCGTATTTCACCATGTGTCCGTCGCCGAAAGAGCTGGCGAGGTTCAGATTCGCGCCGGTCGCTTTGATTTTGCTTAACTCAAGTTTGCCGATAGGAACGCCGCCTTGCGCAGTGCCGGAAGCTTGGGCTTTTGGAGAAGGGGCGCCTTTGGGCGGTTTGGTGTCGTCGGTATTGATTTGGAAGACGTTGGCATCGATTTTGTCGATGAAGCCGACGTTGCGGCCGCGGTATTCCAGATTGTAGGTTTGTTCTTTTTGATAAGTGCCGTCCACGCCGATGTAGCTGTCAACGTTTTGGAACTCGGCTTTGTCGGTGCGGTTGCCTTTTTGGTATTCCTGACGGTAGGTCAGGCGGATGCCGTGGTCGTCGTTGAAATCGTAGCCGAGTTTGGCGAGGTAGCTGTGCTGTTTCAGACGACTGCCGAGGTTGACATTGCCGTTGCCGTCTTTGTAGTCGCGGTTGTTGAGGAAGTTGCCTGCAAACAGGGCATCGAAGCCGTTTTGATAGCCGTAAACCGCCGCGTTGCCGGTTGAGCCTTTATTGCTGCTCAAGCCTGCGCCCAGTTTGAAACCGAAAGGTTTGCCGTCGGTCAGCAGGTCTTTTGCGTCAACCGTTGTTACGCGGATGGTACCGCCGACCGCGCCCAAGCCCGCGCTCGCCGCACCTGTGCCTTTTTCTACGTTGATGCTTTTTACCAAAGCGGGGTCAAGCTGGAAGCGGCTTTGGTGGTGGAAGATTTTTGTGGATTGGCTGGTGTTGTCGACTTCTAGGTTAATTTTGTCTTCACCAACGCCGCGGATGCTGTAAAACTGTGCTACGCCGTTGCCGCCACCGACATCCATACCGATTTGGTCTTTCATGACTTGTTTTAAATCGGTCGAAATTTCACGGTCGAGCTGGTTGCGGGTTACACGAGTCGGTACGGCAGTACCGGTAACCTTAATTTCATTCAGCTCGGCAGTTTCTGCGGGTTGCAAATTTTCGGCATGAGCGAAGCTTGTTGATAATGCGAGTGTAATGATACTAAGGCGGAATACAGGAGAGGAGACCTTATTCATGATTTTTCCTAAGTAAAAAATTGACTGCTTATTCTAATTGTTATAATAATGATTATCAAATTCTTAATGGATATTAATAAATATATTCTGTTTTATTCCAGTCTCAAATTAATAGGATTTTTATAAAAATCAATTAGTTTATATTTTAGTTAAATTTGGTAAAGATTCTTTGGTTGGGAAATGGGTTGAGTCTTACTTTTTCCGAGAGGGAGAGATGGGATAGCTTGAATATCTGTCAATAAAGAATTTTGTCTATCAGTGTTTTATTTAAAAGGCCGTCTGAAAAGTACTTTTCAGACGGCCTAAATATTTATGTTTTACAGTAAAGGGCTCATTAGGCGGACGGCATTTTCCACGAGGCCGCGGAGTTTGGAACGTTGTTGCCATGATTTGATGGCAATGTAGCTGCTGTTTTTAAGGTAGCTGCGCTGCAGGTGGCAGATTTGTTTGGTGGTATCGCGATCGTAGATGGCGAGGCTGATTTCGAGATTGAGGAAGAAGCTGCGCATGTCCATGTTGACCGTGCCGAAGAGGGAGTAGTCTTCGTCAATGGTCATGGTTTTGGCATGTAAGAGCCCACCTTCAAACATGGCGATTTTGACACCGGCTTCCAGCAACATAGGGTAGTAGGCGCGTGAGGCGTAGCGCACCATCAGTGAATCGACTTTGGCAGGCAGTATCAGGGTTACTTTGACGCCGCGTTTGGCGGCAACGGTTAATGCCATGAGAAGCGGCTCGTCGGGGACAAAGTAGGGAGTAGTAATCGTGATTTGTTTGGTGGCGGCATAGATGGCGCTGATGATGGTTTCGTAGATAACGAAGCTGCCTTGCTCGGGGGCGGATGGAATGATTTGGGCAACAATATCGCCTTGCTGCATTTTTTCGGGAAGGATTTTAGGTAGCAGGCTTTGGGCTTGATTGAGGTATGTTTGTACGTTTTGGAGGTTTTCATCGGTTTCGACGGCAAGGTCTGCGAAGAAGACGGCAGACAGTTCCAAAACCATAGGCCCTGTACAGCGCATCATGACATCTACCCATTCTCCGACGCCGGAGTTTTGTTTGAAATAGTGGGGGTCGACAAGGTTGAAGCTGCCTGTGTAACCGATTTTGCTGTCGATAACGAGGATTTTGCGGTGGTTGCGCAGATCGGTGCGCGTGAATAGTGTACGCCAGATGCCGACAGGTAATGAGGTATGTACTTCAACGCCTGCTTGGCGCAGTATCTCTACCCAGTCACTTTCAAAAAAGCTCCTGCTGCCGACGGCATCGGCCAGAATGGCACAGTCAACGCCCCGATCTGCGGCGGCAAGAATTTCATTTAAAATTTCTTCGATGCGACCTTTGGGCTCGATAATGTAAAAGGCCAGCAGGCAGGAATGGGTTGCGGCGCGTATGTCCGTAAGCATGCTGTCGATGATGGCATCGGTGGTTGAGAGCAGGCTCATGGCGTTGCCTTTGGTAGCACCCAGCCCCGTTCCTTTTTCGGCAACTTTACTGATGCCGTGGTAACGTGATTTGACTTGGTCGGCAATGTCGAGATAGATATCGGCTAGATGGGTGGCGGCAAAGTTGCGGTAGAAGCGGTTCATTTCGCCGGTACGTTTGGCGCGGGCCGTGCCGAGACGAGGCTCGCCGATAAGGATGTAGGCGATGGTTCCGAATACGGGGAAAAGGAATAGGATAATCAGCCAAGCGAAGGTTGAGCCGATGTTTTTTTGTTTGTATAACACGCGCAGCATGCAGACGAGTGCGGCGCAGGTGTGGGCGAAGATGAAAATTTCGGTCCAGGTGATGTCTTTTAAAAAATTCATATTCGGTAGTAGGAGTGGATGTGTTTTTAAGTTTGAAGGTGTCAGCTGATAAGCTTCAGATATTAAGTATATAGAAAAACCGTCTGAAAACAAATTTACACGATTATCGTGTTTTTGTTTTCAGACGGCCTTTAGGTCTTGTTTTTCGTCGGTTTTGGGGTGTTAAACCACTAAACAATACAGTCAATGCTGCACCTGTGGGCAGGTCGATCAGTACGAGGGGAAAGAATGCTGTAGAGTCCAAAGTTGTCAGCTCGTGCAACACGGTTAACATAGCAACGGAAACGTGTATACTGAATAAGCAGTTGCTGCCTTGGTCAACTGCCAATCAATGACCTGCTCTAATTTCAATAGTGGGAAACGGTCGATGTGTTTGGCAATCATGGCCTGTGCGATTTGTTGGAAGAAGGTACTCATGAGAAATCCCCTAAATGTCTTGGGTCGGAATTTAGGGGATTTTTGGGAATTTTGTAAAGGTCTCAAATAATGAAATTAACGAAATATCCTTATAATTCCATAAGAGAGTTAGAGGACTATTTACTAAATACTTATCAAAAATATATTATTCTAAGAGAGGAAGGAAAGGAGATTTATCGATGTTTCATTCTTTCTTTTCACAAAGAATTCAATATAGGTATTGGATTAGCTGTTTCCTGTATAAGTATTTCCCCAAAAGTATTAATACTTGATGATAAAAATATTTTTATCGGATTTGATTCAGTCGTTTTTTGTATTTCTATACAAAAATTAGAAGTTAATATGATAAATATAGATGGAATAGTTTTTGATATTTATTTATTTATTGGAGAATCAAAAAATTTGTATTATTCATGAGTTGGGTGCAATTATTACAGATAAAAACTTAACAAGAGAGAATTTAGTATCTACCGATATAATATCAGACTGGAAAATAGATAAAATTAATAAGTTAATTATATTAACAGAATTAGACTCTGAAAAAATAATTTCTCTAAATTATGATTGAGGATGCTTGGTTATTTAAGATATTCTCCTTATTACGTAATACAGGTTGGCTGAAAACTAGGAAACTGTTTCAGACGACCTTTATTTATCGGCTTGAGCGGCGGCGACACTACCTATGCTAACTCTAATAGACGGCCATTTTTATAGGTCAGTTGAAAATAGCCGTTCTATTTTTTCAATAACTCCAAATGAATTAAAAGTTATTTTACAAAGTAGAAATACGATATCCTCTCCAGTAACAGCCATCCCTGGCGGTCAGTTTGTCCGTGTAGTCGATACTGGTAAGAATATTGGTATAACTAGTTTGAAGGAAGGAGGAACACCAACTAGATATATTAAGATATTTACTGACGAAATGGGAAATTTAATCACAACATATCCAGTGAAAGGGCAGTAATTATGCAAAAAAAATAATACTTTCTTTAAAAGAAAAAATAGAGGGTATAGGTAATAATGTAGATCATATCTTACTCGCAACTTTAATTCTTAAATGGTTACATGATTATCCTAGTTTAGAGAAAGAATTTTTAGATCACCGTTCAAATATTTCTGAATTTATGAATATAGAAATTTTAGATATCCCTAATTATCCAATAAAAAAATCACTAATTAGTTTTTACGATTTAAAAGCTCTTAAACGGCAAATAGATATTTCCATGCAAAGAAATAATTCATATATTTATCAATCGCTACAAAATTTTTTAGAGAATTTATTTATTATTCAAGAACCAGATATGGAATGTAATATTTGCCATGGCACCTATGGTTTTGATTTATGGAAGGAAATCGAGACTAATAGATTAGTTTATTGCTGCAAAACATGTGCATTCTCAGAATATGTTAGTGGGGAATTTAGAAATAATGAAAATCACCTTACCATTCCAAAAAATGATGATTTGAGTTTATTGAATACATAATTAATAGAATAAGTTATATAAAACCATGTTTACATTTTTCATCATGAGAAGCTTATGACTGAATTAAATCTTGTTTTAGATAACCTCAACTTGTTGCAAACTAGAAAAGGAGAATAACCATGAATCATGAGCAAGCCGTAGCCCATATGAAATCTAAACTCAACAAGTAGGATGTGTGCGGAACGCACGCATGCGGTTCTCAAGGTTTGAGCTAAGAGGCCGTCTGAAACAATAACTACGGTTTCAGACGGCCTTTTACGTTACGCGCTCAATCAAGCGTGATACTGACGGGACAATTCGTGTACGGTATCGACCAAGATTTTGGCGTGTTCCGGATTGGCGTGTTGGTTGATGCCGTGTCCGAGGTTGAATACATGGCCGCTGCCGTTGCCGTAGTCGGCAAGGATGCGTGCGACTTCGGTGCGGATAGATTCCGGTGTGCCAAAGAGGGTGAACGGATCAAAATTGCCTTGCAGGGCAACTTGTTCGCCGACGCGACGGCGGGCTTCGCCGATGTTACAGGTCCAGTCCAAGCCTAATGCGTCTGCGCCGATTTCTGCCATGCTTTCCAGCCATAAGCCGCCGCCTTTCGCAAATACGATAACAGGCACGCGGCGGCCTTCGCTTTCGCGTTTGAGTCCGGCAACGATTTGTCGGATGTACTTCAGGCTGAACTCTTTAAACGCTGCATCGCTCAACACGCCGCCCCAAGTGTCGAAAATTTGTACGGCTTGTGCGCCGGCATCGATTTGGGCGTTGAGATAAGCGGTAACGGCTTGAGCATTGGTGTCGAGGATTTTATGCAGCAAATCAGGGCGCGAATACATCATGGTTTTGATGGTGCGGAATTCTTTGCTGCTGCCACCTTCAACCATGTAGCAGGCGAGTGTGAACGGGCTGCCGGAGAAGCCGATCAGCGGAACTCGGCTGTCCAGTGCTTTACGGATGGAAGTCACGGCATCAAAGACGTATTGCAGTTTTTCCATGTCGGGAACTTGCAGTTTTGCAATGTCGGCTTCGTGTTGCAAAGCGCGTTCAAATTTTGGGCCTTCACCTTCGGCAAAATACAGGCCTAAACCCATGGCATCTGGAACGGTCAGAATATCGGAAAACAGAATTGCCGCATCCAGATCAAAACGTTCTAAAGGCTGGATGGTGACTTCGGTCGCCAGCTCGGTGTTTTTGCACAAATCGAGAAAGCTACCTGCGCGTGCGCGCGTGGCTTTGTATTCAGGCAGATAGCGTCCGGCTTGGCGCATCATCCAGATAGGTGTGTATTCGACAGGCTGTTTAAGCAGGGCGCGGAGGAAAGTGTCGTTTTTCAGAGCAGTCATGATAAATAGGCTTTCTGATTTGGTGTGTTGGACAAAGTTCAGACGGCCTTAGATATGTATTGAGGCCGTCTGAAATGATTAAATGGTTGGTTCTGTTGTAGATTTCATACTGTCGCTTAATACAAAATCAGCACATCAATTTGGTTGAGGAAGGGCTGCCGGATGTTCTTCTTCGGCCACGCTTTCCAAAACCAGATTGCGTTGTTCTTGCGCTTTTTGCGGTTGGTCGGTTTCATCAAACACGCGCGCTAGGACTAAATGTGCGGATACGCTTGGTTGCAGGGCGATGCTGGCTTCGAGGTAGCCTTGGGCTTTGCCCCAAAGTTTACGGCCGTAGGCCAGTTGGCCAAGATACATTAACAGCGGTGCATTGTCGGGTTGTTCCTGCAACCAAGAATCTGCCAAGTCGATGGCTTTTTGTTGCTCGCGCTCGCTTAGGAAACGCACGGATTCGACAAATGCCTCCAAAAGCTCGGGCTGGCGGGTTTGCGGATAATAGGTTTTAACCCATTTGACTGCATCGGCATACAAACCCAAACGCTCGTATTTTTCGGCAATCGCGACACACAATTCGCCTGATTTCAAGCTTTCAGGAATGTGTTTCAAACAAGCTTTCAGGCTGCCTGCATCGGTTGCTTCGCTTAAGAGGCGGCGATATGCCCAATTTTGATACTGTTCGGCTTCATAATCGTTGATGGCGCCGGCTTTGACCAGTTTTTCCGCTTTTGCCAAGACATCTGAAGCATCGCCATGATCAAAGGCATAACGTAATTGCAGGCGGACTAGGCGGCTTAAGTTGCTATTGATTTTTGCTGCGGCTTCAAGGTTTTGTGCGGCAGTCGGATAATCGCGGCGGCTCAGTGCAGATTCGGCCAGCAAAAGATGACGGGACAGTTGCTGCTTTTGTGGAAGGTGTTCGATTTCGTGCAGATAGCGGTCGCGCAATTCGAAGTTTTCCATTTGGTCGGCCGCGTGCGCGCCCAACATCAAAGCCAGGGTACGGTTGTCGCCTGCTTCTTTATTTTGCAAGACTTTGGCGGCTTCTTGCTCAGCTTTTTCAAAACGGCCTTCAAAATATGCCAAACCTGCGCTGTTCAAAGAGGCAGAAGCCTGACGACCTTTGCGGGCAATACCGAAGCGTTGCATACGCGCCGGAATGTTCAAGAGGCCGAACACGAATTTAATCAGGAAATACAAGACGAATACGCTCAACAGCAGGCCTAAAACAAAGGCATGCAGATTGATACGCAGCATGGTTTGCTCAACCACGACGTACACGTTGCCGGTATAAATGCCGGAAGCCAACGCTAAACCAACGGCGGCGGCAAACAGAATGACAATCCAAACGACGGTTTTCATGCTTGCTCTCCTTTAATTTTGGCAGCAGGCTTGGTTTGGTTTTGTGGTTTGGCAGCTTCGGCGGCCGGTTCTTTTTTGTTTTCAGACGGCAATGCAGGTGCTTCCAAAGACTGAGGAGCGGAAGCGGCAGCCGGTGCGGCAGTTGTGGCTTGCTCGGTGGTTGCAGCCGGAGCGGAAACGGTTTTCTCGGTAGCTTGGGTTTGTGCAGCTTCTTCGGTCGTCATTTGTGTACGCGAACCTTCTTGATAAGCGCGAACGGCGCTCAAGCTGGCTTTCAGGCTGTCATCTGAAATCATGCGGACATCAAGGGCTTTGAGTTCGGCCAACTCTTTCAGCCATGACTGGGTAGCAGGGGATTTGCTGTCGAAGTATTGCTTCACAGTTGCTTCAACGTTGTTCAAATCGCTTTGATACACTTCGCCGTTGTGTTGCAACAGGGCAATGCGCGCATCCAAAAGGCGCAGGCGCAGGTTTTCACGGATGAAGTAGGTTTGATCGGGTGAAATCAACATGGCGTCGTTGCTGTCCAGATGACGGACTTCAACCAAGCCTTTGAGGGCATTGAGGGATTTTTCCCATGTGTTTTCCCACCAAGTGCCTGAATTAGCGGCTTCGACAGGTGCGGCACCCGGTTTTAATACGCCGTCCAAGACTAAAGGCAGTCCGGAAATACCGGTTTCCAAACGGTCGATACGCAAGGCAGTAGCGGAAATATCGACATAAGGACGGTTTTTCAGCGCGGCCAAATCATTGCTGATGGCTTGCTTGATGGGGATAAGCTCAGGCTGTTCAAAACGGCTTAAGCGGCTGTCGATGTGTTCCAATACGCTGACCGCGCCTTGAAGGTTGCCTGACAGCATCAATTGTTGCGAAGCAGTGTTCAACATCGATTCGGCTTCGTCGACCAGCCAGTTGATACGGCCTTTGAGCAGCTCTTGATAAGCTTTCTGAGTTTGTAGAATTTGATCGCTATTGTTTTTTTGACCGTTGTTCAGGCGGTCTAACTCGGCCTGAATAGCGGTTTGGCGGTTGAGGTTGTCTTTTAAAAGGCTGGCGTTTTCAGATTCGCCTAACGCAGCTTTGTCGATTTTTTGGTTGAATTCGAGCTCTTGGTTTTTTAAAACATTTTGACCCTGTACAAACAGGAATCCGCTCGCGCCTAGGCCAAGCAGTGCGAAGACGATCGCACCTGCGGCCAAGGCTTTGCCGCCAGATTGTTTGATGATAACAGGGGCGTTGTTTTGTGGGAGATTGTTGGACTCGGGCATGCTCGCCTCCACTTGCTGAGGTTGGGTAGGTTTGATTTGTTCAGACGGCCTGGTGTTTTCAGAACGTTCAGGCGCCGTAGTTGCCGTATTGGCAACTTGTTGGGTATCTTTATTGTCTTCGACTGGGTTCACTGCTTGGCTCCTTTGTGGTATGGATGAAAGTGCAGCGGATAAAGAAGTGACGGTTTCTACATGTTTGGCACCGACGATGCGAAGCGCATCGGCAATGCGAGGATGGTGGGTAAAGTATAGCAAGGATTCGAAGAATCGGGAAAATTGCGGCGGAATCTGATGGAAAAATTCGCGCGCAAGTTCGCCGGATGTAATGTAGGCGGCGGCGATGTCTTCGGTTTTAAAGTGCTGCCAATCGATGGCGTGTGGCCGTCTGAAATAGATTTCGGCGATGTCGATTTGGAAACCCAGTTCGGTCAGTTTGTCTGCCAGAAAATCACGGCCGCCATGACCTCGAATGATTAAAACTCGGGCATTAGGTGGCAGGTTTTTCCAAATAGGCATTCTCAAGACGGCTTCGCTGTCGTTGCCATCTTCGGGAGAGAATACGGGATAGGGGGAGAATTGCGCCAAAGTATGTTGGCTGGTTTGGCCGACGGTAATGTGTACTTTAGGGCCGTCTGAAAAGGTCAGATACGGTACTGCAGTTTCAATAGTGGTCGGGCTGACCCAAAACACCACATCGGCTTGCTTGAATTGTTCGGGAAGTTTGTTTAGTGCCGAACGGTCTGCCTCTATTTCAATCGGACTCAATACCTGAGCCTGCCAACCGGCTGCATGGCAGGTTTGGATATCTTGCTGTGGACGGTTGGACGGACGGATGATGAGTAGAGTAGGCATAATGTAGGATAAATTATTAAGGTTTAGGCCGTCTGAAAGAAGGGTTTCAGACGGCCTGTTGCTGACGTACGTTATTGATCGACGAATGCGCGCTCAATCAGGTAGTCACCGCGAACGCCGGTTTTCGGAGAAACGGTCAGGCCGAATTCGTCCAAGACGTTGCAGGTATCTTTCAACATGGCAGGGCTGCCACACAGCATGGCGCGGTCGTCTTGCGGATTGATTTTAGGCAGGCCGATGTCTTCGAAGAGTTTGCCGCTGCGCATCAAATCGGTCAGACGGCCTTGGTGTACATATTCTTCGCGTGAAACGATTGGGTAGTAAATCAGTTTTTCTTTAACCAAGTCGCCCAAGTATTCGTGTTCGGGTAATTCTTTGGTGAAGCGGTCGTAGTATGCCAAGTCTTTTTTGTAGCGTACGCCGTGAACCAAGATGATTTTTTCGAATTGCTCGTAAACATCAGGGTCTTTGGTAATGCTCAAGAAAGGGGCGATACCGGTACCGGTGCTCAAGAGGTAGAGGTGTTTGCCCGGATTCAGGTCGCCGGCAACCAATGTACCGGTCGGTTTTTTACTGATGAGGACATCATCACCGACTTTAAGGTGTTGCAGGCGGCTGGTCAATGGGCCGTCTTGTACTTTAATACTGAAAAATTCCAGATGCTCTTCCCAGTTGGCGGAAGCCACGCTGTATGCGCGCATCAGTGGTTTGCCGTCTACCATCAGGCCGACCATGACGAATTGGCCGTTTTCAAAGCGCAAAGATTCGTCACGGGTGCAGGTGAAAGTGAAGTAAGCGTCGGTCCAGTGGTGTACGGACAAGACTTTCTGGGTGTTGAATGCTGCCATTGATATTTCCTGTCGGATAAGGCCGTCTGAAAAGGATAGGTCGGGGCGGCCAAGGTTAATAAAAAGAATGGAATATGGTGTTCAGCTACTTGCTTGCCGGTTTGGCTGATTTTTCGCTGAGGCTGTGCAGGTCGGAATAGCGTCCACCTGCGTTGATCAATTCATGATGAGTACCTTGTTCGACGACATTGCCTTCGTGCATGACAACAATATTGTCGGCTTTTTCGATGGTCGAAAGTCGGTGGGCAATCACCAATGTGGTACGGTTTTGCATCAGGTTTTCCAATGCAGTTTGTACCAAACGTTCGGATTCATTATCCAATGCACTGGTGGCTTCGTCCAAAATCAAAATCGGCGCATTTTTCAAAAGCGCACGCGCAATGGCGAGGCGTTGACGTTGGCCACCGGACAGTTTTAAACCGTTTTCGCCAACTTCAGTGTGCAGGCCTTGTGGCATTTTTTGGATAAATTCCCAAGCATTCGCGGCTTTTGCAGCATTGATAATTTCTTCTTCACTGAATTTTTCAGCTTGAGCATAGGCAATGTTTTCAGCAATCGTACCATTAAACAGGACAACGTTTTGGCCGACGAAAGCCATGCGGCTGCGTAGGCTTTCGAGTGTATATTCATTGATGTTGATGCCGCCAATCAAGACCTTGCCTTCGTCCGGATTGAGGAAGCGCGGCAACATATTGGCCAAGGTGGTTTTACCGCAGCCTGATGCGCCGACCAATGCAGTCACTTTGCCTTGCGGCACAAGCAGGTTGATGTGGTTCAAGCTATTGCGTTCGGCTTCAGGATAGCGGTGTACAACATCGCAAAATTCGATATCGCCAGGGTTTGGGCTGAGAATCTGTTTGCCTTCGTTGCTTTCTTCGGGTTGATCCAAAAAGGTGAAGACACTTTCTGCCGCCGCCAAACCACGTTGCAGGGACTGCATCACGCCGGTCATGCGTTTGATGGGATCAAACATCATGATCATGCTGGACAAAAACGACATAAAATCGCCTGCGCTGAAGCCGGAAAGTCCAGCTTGGCGAGCTGCTGCATAAATAATCGCAGCCAATGCAACCGAAGCCATTAATTGCGTAATGCCGGTACCGGCAGAGCTGGCGGAAACCTGTTTGAGCAGGTTACGGCGCACATCATCGGCAATACAGTTGAAGCGGCGGTTTTCATAATCTTGACCGCCGTAGATTTTTACAACGCGTTCACCATTAATGCTTTCGCCCAAGACCTGCATCAGCTGGCCAAGATAAATTTGGTTGTTGGCAGACAGTTTGCGCAGGCGTTTGCTGACTGTTTGGATACATACAGCAACAACCGGCAAGATGATAAAAGTAATCAGGGTCAAACGCCAGTTCAGATAAGTTAGCAAGCCCAATAGGCCGACTACGCTCACGCCGTCTTTAGCAATCACGGTAATGACGTTAAACCCTGCATCGGTAATTTGATTGACGTCGTTCAAGATACGAGACATCAAACGGCCGCCGGTATTGCTGCTGAAATACGAAGTCGGCAGGTGCATCATTTTGTTGAACATTTCACCGCGCAAGCGCTGCACCAAGTGGCTGGACAGATAAGTCGTGCAATATTCGTTAATGAAGTTGAACAGGCCACGAATGAAAAACAGCGCCACAATTGCCAGCGGTAACCATGACATGCTTTTCATGTTTTTATCGACAAAACCTTCATTAATCAAAGGTTTGAGCAAGTAACCGAAAGCCGGCATCGTACCGGCGACAATCAGCATGGCCACTACGGAGACGATAAACATCTTCCAATAGCTTTTTAAATATCCAAGCAAACGCTTGTACAGCTCCCAGTTGGATGTGGCTTGTGTTGTCTGCATATCAATCCAGATTTAGAGCAAACATGCAATTCTAAACGAAAATATCTGTCATTACAATGTTTGCAATTGAAAGTCAAAAGGAGTTGGTATTGTTTTAACGCCTTGATTTTATATGATAACGACTGTAATGCGGTTGGATTGGAATAACGCTGCCTACTTCATAAACACCAGTCGCGGCCGTCTGAAAAAGTTTCAGACGGCCTCTTCAGTCGTCAAAGACAGCCGGTTAAGCCAAAGCTTCCTTAATGATGTCTTTTACTGTCGTTGCGTTATTAGGGACAACACGGACCCGTTGTGGCAGGTTTTCCAAGCCTTCCAATGCGGCCGGACGGGGGATAGCAACTTCGCCAACAGCTTCATGGATGGTGGCTTCAAATTTGGCAGCCAATGCGGTTTCGAGGCAGACGATGGTTTCGCCGGCTTCTCGTACTTCACGCGCTACTTTGACACCATCAGCTGTATGCGGATCAATCAGTTCATGATCTTGCTTGTAAACCTGTTTGATGGTGGCAAGGCGGTTGGCATGGGTCGATTTGCCGGAAACAAAGCCATATTGTTGATGTACTTTGTTTAAGACAAATTCCAAATTGAAACCTTTGCCGGAACCTACTTCAGCCCATAAGGTTTTGATTTCGTCTGCATCGCGGTCCATCAGGTCAAACACAAAACGCTCGAAGTTGGAGGCTTTGGAAATATCCATAGACGGGCTGGAAGTGACGTGGGTGTGTTCGCTGTTGCGCGGGCGGTATGCGCCGGTTTTGAAAAATTCGTCCAATACGTCGTTTTCATTGGTAGCGACAATCAAGCGGTGGATAGGCAGACCCATTTGGCGGGCGATATGGCCGGCGCAGACATTGCCGAAGTTGCCGCTTGGTACGCAGAAGCTGACTTTTTCGTCATTGCTCGAAGTGGCATTGAAATAACCGGCAAAGTAGTACACGACTTGGGCGACGATACGGCCCCAGTTGATGGAGTTGACTGTGCCGATGTGGTATTTGGCTTTGAATTCGGCATCGTTTTGTACGGCTTTGACGATGTCTTGGCAGTCGTCAAACATGCCTTCAACGGCGATATTGTGGATATTAGCATCTTGCAGGCTGAACATTTGCGCGCGTTGGAATGCGCTCATTTTACCTTCCGGCGAGAGCATGAAGACGTTGACACCTTTTTTACCGCGCAGGGCGTATTCGGCGGCAGAGCCGGTGTCGCCGCTGGTGGCACCCAAGATATTGAGTTCTTTGCCTTCTTTGTTCAATACATATTCAAACGCATTGCCCAAGAATTGCATGGCCATGTCTTTGAATGCCAAAGTCGGGCCGTTGGAGAGGGCTTGAATTTTGATGCCGTCTGAAAGTGTGCGCACCGGAGTAATGGCTTGGGTACCGAATACTTCTTCGGTGTAGGTACGGTTGATGATGTCGCGTAAATCATCAGCAGGGATGTCGGTGGCAAACAGGCTCATGACTTCAAACGCCAGCTCAGGATAGCTGAGTGTGCGCCATTGGTCTAAGGTAGCATGGTCGATTTGAGGGTATTGCTCAGGCAGCATCAAACCGCCGTCAGGAGCCAAGCCCATCAATAAAACTTCGCTGAATTGCTTGCGTGCGGTTGCACCGCGGGTGCTGATATATTTCATGATTTCTTCTCTATAAAAACAAAAATATTGCCGGTCAAAACAGGAAACCCGCCTGCGAACCATCCCGCAAGCCGCCCTATCTCGACCTTAATCCACTATAAACTTTCAGACAACCCCGATACACAGAGGTCGTCTGAAAAACATTATCTATACAGACGCTTGAAACAAGCATTGACGGTTTTCACCGTTACCGACGCAATCGCCCGATCCCGTGAAGAAGGATTCAAAACATCCATCAACTCTTGCGCGGACACCTGATTCGGCGCCTCCTCGCTCGCGCAACCGCAGATTTTGTCTTCCCACTCGCGCTGTTTGTCCGCACTCATCGTCAGCGCGACCAAACGCCACTCATTGCGCTTGTTCAACTCCGAACGGCATTGATGATCGACCGCCATCTTCATCACGCTGCCGCCGATACCCGTACCGCCGCCCAAACCGCCGAACGCCGAGTCAGAATCATAAGCGCAACCGCCCAACAACGCCGTCACAGAAGCAACAGCAACAATCTTTTTCATATTCATAGCCATCCCTTGCCGCAAGGTCGTCAGAAACGCCCCGCAAAGTCTTTAAACAAACGCGTATTATACCGTAAGCAGTGTGAGATGGGGGATTGGGGAAAGTCGGGTATAATCCGTTTTTTTGGGAAAATGAAAATAGAGGATTGATCAATGGCTAACTCAAACGAAAATACGCAAAACCCTAAAGATAATCAAAACACAATGACTGACGAAGGTATTCAAGAGCATTCAGAGCATACCGCTGAAAATAAACAGCCTGAATCAGAAGAAAATGCCGCAAAAAACGATGATGCTGCAAAACAGGAAGAAATGAAACAAGCTGATACAGTTGAGCAACCAAAAGAGCAAAGAAAACTGTCTGAACATTTGGAAACCATCAGTAAACTCATCGGAATATCAACAGTATTAGGTATTCTCTTCGGTGGGTTTGTTATATATGTCTATCTCTTAAAGATTAATCAATTAAGTATTTTTCCTGATGTAATAAGCAATCCGTCTAGCCTAATTGCTGCAATTACAATTTTTATAATTATTTTTATTATTATATTTTTGTTGTACTATCTTTCGGTGTATTTATTTTTACCAGAGTTTGAAGTTTCAAAACAGGTCATTCAAAACTGGAAATCTCCTGAATCAAATAACTCTGATAAATCTGAGCATTTAGGAGCAAGACTATTTTCAACCATCATTTACTCCATTATTATTTATTTTCTTTTACTATTACTTAAAATTTATTTAGAATATTTATTTCCTCAAGCAGAAGATTTATTTATAGTTCCATTTTTATTACTGATAGCTACCCTAATAATTTCAGATTATATACTTAACCACTCCATTAACTCTCTCAATTCAAGCTATAGATCTGTTATTAAGGTAGTCATGACAGCAGTCATATTATTATGTCTAGTAGCATTTGGTTCTAGTAATAAAATAGGAATCTTAAATTTTACCTATGCCATTGAAATTCCTAGAAACTCCTCATGGTACTTATTGCATAATAACTTCCAACAAAACAACGGTTCTCAGGAAACTAACGGCATTGATAAAAATGACTTAATAAAATTAAAACAAAATTTCAAATGTTCTATTCTTTCAGAAAAAGAAAAAAAAGATAAAAACATTGAATGTTCTTCGATTCCCGAACAACGCAACAACGCCCTATACGGCTATATGGCGTGGAATTTAGGCGACACTAAGGTTTTCTGCCCACCGACTGTTGATAACACCAAAGCCGACTCCACTAAAATTAAAGATGAGAACCCTAAAACTAAAGAACAAGAAGAAGCTGATAAATTAGCTGAAGAATGTATCATCATCAGCGGAAAAGCCCTGCAAATCATGCCGGAAAGTTATATCAGTACCAATACTGATGGCATTGACGACGGCAATCCTGACAATACCGGTCATGACGATCCTGCAATTGATATCAATACTGACGTTAGATTCAAAAATGACCTTAATGCCCAATCCAATGCCGGCTTAAATAATTTCAATATCCAACCTGTCTTGCCGATACAATCCAATGCAAAAAATATGTCAATCCAGATTCATTACGGCAGCTGTAATCATGATTCGCCAAGAAACAAGGATGGTCATCCTGATATAGGATACACGGACAAAAAAATCTGCCAGTAAGTTATGGCAAACCCATGCCGTCATTCCCGCGCAGGCGGGAATCCATCTTTGAGGATAGGCAAAACCATAAAAATCAATCAACTAAAATTTATAAGTAGATTCCCGCCTGCGCGGGAATGACGGTTGTGATGTATCCTGTCTTTATTGCTCCCTTTGCCATCCGTCCGTTTTCAGACGACCTGCTATAATCCACGTCGTCTGAAAACCCTCTTTCACGGAAACCGCCATGTCCGACCTTTTTACCCGCCAACCCGATGCGCCGCTTGCCGAACGCCTGCGTCCGCATACGCTTGATGATGTTATCGGGCAGCAGCATTTAATCGGCGAAGGCAAACCGCTGCGTGTGGCGGTGGAAGGCGGGAAGCCGCATTCCATGTTGCTGTGGGGACCGCCGGGCGTGGGCAAGACGACGTTGGCGCGGATTTTGGCTCAGAGTTTCAATGCCCAGTTTCTGCCTGTTTCCGCCGTGTTTTCCGGCGTAAAAGACATACGCGAGGCAATCGATAAAGCCGAAATCGCTTTGCAGCAGGGACGCGCGACGATTTTGTTTGTCGATGAAGTCCACCGCTTCAACAAGGCGCAGCAGGACGCGTTTTTGCCCCATGTCGAAAGCGGTTTGCTGACCTTTATTGGTGCGACTACGGAAAATCCGTCGTTTGAAGTCAATCCTGCGCTGTTGAGCCGCGCGCAGGTGTATGTTTTGCAATCCTTGTCTTCAGACGACCTCAAAAAGCTGATTGCCAAAGTATTAGCCTTGCCCGAATACCGGGATTTCACGATTGAAGCCGATGCGCAGGAGCTGCTCGTCAATACTGCCGATGGCGATGCACGCAGATTGTTAAACTTGATCGAGCAGCTTTTACGCGCCGCCGATACGCGTCGTCTGAAAACCTTAACCGCCGAATTTCTTGCCGATAGTTTGGGGGCGCAAATCCGTCGTTTTGATAAGGGTGGCGAGAGTTTCTACAATCAGATTTCCGCGTTGCACAAATCCGTGCGCGGTTCGCATCCCAATGCGGCATTGTATTGGTTCTGCCGTATGCTCGATGGCGGCACCGACCCGCGCTACCTCGCCCGCCGCATTGTCCGCATGGCATGGGAAGATATCGGCTTGGCCGATCCGCGTGCTTTAACGATTGCCAATGATGCCGCTGCTACTTATGAGCGATTGGGTTCTCCAGAGGGTGAACTCGCTTTGGCTCAAGCCGTGTTGTATCTCGCCGCAGCCGCCAAATCCAATGCAGGTTATAAGGCATACAACCAAATGCGCCGTTTTGTCAAAGAAAATGCCAGCGACGAAGTGCCTGTCCACCTACGCAACGCCCCGACCAAGTTGATGAAAGAATTGGGCTACGGACGCGAATACCGCTATGCCCATGATGAACCCAATGCCTACGCTGCTGGAGAAAGCTATATGCCCGACAGCTTGGACGAACCGGATTTCTACCAACCCGTTCCGCGCGGACTGGAAATCAAAATTGGCGAAAAGCTGAAATGGTTGAAATCCTTGGATGAAGATGCGCTGGATGATTAAAACAGTAAATGTGTCTCAAGTTTCAGACGGCCTTTGGCTATTTTGAGCGTGATAAATTGTTTAATATTGGCATTATATCTTTAATTTCGCTATAATTTTGTCATCCTATTTTCTTGCCGAATAATCGAATACATAAAAAATCGCGGCTGCTGAACCCGATTTCCGAAACAAAATTAGAAAGCAGATAATGGACAGTTTAGATCAAGGTCGTAGCCGTGCATGGCGACGACATCAAGAGCAACGCCCTAGTCATCGTGTACATGGCAAAAATCCTTTGAAATATAAACCCGAAAAAAAGTGGGATTTGATGTATCTCCGCAGCAATAAAATCAAACGTGCACAAAAACTGGGTTTTATTTATCCGTTCAGACAGCATGAATTTGATGCTGAATGGTTTGATTAACTCAAAAGATACATTTTCGATTCAATCGAGATGGTTTTCACAAGGCGGATACTTTCCGCCTTTTTTAATTTTTATGAATGCACTTTTTATTTGTAGTCGTAACCAATGGCGCAGTCCTACCGCTGAAACCGTATTTCGACGTTATCCAAATGTACAGGCACGTTCTGCAGGGACCAGCCCCAATGCGCGGCATACTGTTTCCATAGATGATATTGCATGGGCGGATAAGATTTTCGTGATGGAACAAAAACATAAGAGCCGTCTGCTGGCACAGTTTCCCCGTGCTTTGCAATATAAGGAAATGATTGTTTTAGATATTCCTGATGATTACAGATACATGGATGAAGAGTTGATAGAAATATTGAAGGAAAGTGTCGTGCCTTATCTGTCTAGATAATGAGGTTTTCCTCAAGATTATCTGAAAAAAATATGACTTACTTCTAAGTAAAATTTATTCCAAAACATCATTTACTTCACGCATCACTGACAAATAAAACGCAAATCTAAAATCAAATTGAATTTTTCAGATGGCCTTTGCTGTTTGAATATTTTTAACCTATACCATACACACACTTTTTCATGAATATTTTTGAAGCCTTACTATTATTGTGCCTGCTGATTGTCATTAGCGCGTTTGTATCCTGTTCCGAACTTGCGCTGGCTTCGGCACGCAAAATCAAATTGCAGGTCATGGCGAAAGACGGCGGCGATACGCGCGCGCTTGACGTAATCAATATGCAGCAACAGCCGGGCAGTTTTATTACCGTTGTCCAAATCGGTTTGAACGCCGTCGCCATTCTTGCCGGTATTGTCGGTGAGGCAGCAATACGTCCGTATTTTGGCAAACTATTGGAGAACGCAGGTAGTTGGGGCAGCACAGTTGCCTCTTTGCTGACATTCTCGCTGGTTACAGGCAGCTTTATTTTAATTGCCGACCTGATGCCCAAGCGCATGGCAATGACCCATCCCGAAGCGGTGGCGGTACGCATTGTCCGTCCGATGATGTTTTTGATTTTTATCTTAAAGCCCCTTGTCTGGGTTTTTGACGGATTGGCAAACGCAATATTCAAACTCTTCAAAATCTCAACCGTCCGTCAGGAGCAGCTTACCTCGGAAGATATTTATGCCGTCGTTGATGCAGGTGCTCAGGCTGGTGTGTTGAAAGAACAAGAGCACTATCTGATTGAAAACATTTTCGATATGCAGGAGCGCACGGTCACTTCCACCATGAGCACGCGCGAATATATCGCCTATTTTGACAAACACGACGACAGCGATACCGTGTTGGAAATGATGTCGGACAAACCGCACAACAAATTCCTCGTATGTGACGGCGACTTGGAACGCGTCATCGGCTATATCGAATCGCATACTCTGCTGACCTTGTTTTTAAAAGAAAAAGACGTTCGCCTGACCGACAAGCGCGTGTTGCGCAAAGCCTTGTTTATCCCCGATACACTGTCGCTTTATGATGTATTGGAGACCTTCAAGACTTCCGGCGAAGACTTTGCCGTAGTGGTGAACGAATACGCGCTCGTGGTCGGCGTGGTAACGCTGAAAGATGTGATGAGTATTGTGATGGGCGAGCTGGTCAATACCGAAGAAGAGCCGCAAATTATCCGCCGTACCGAAGATACATGGTTGGTGGACGGTGCTACGCCGCTTACCGATGTTATGCGCGCATTGGATATTGAAGAGTTTCCCAATTCGGAAAACTACGAAACCATCGCCGGCTTTATGATGTATTCCCTGCGAAAAATCCCGAAACGCACGGATTTTCTGGTTTATGCAGGTTATAAGTTTGAAATCATCGACACCGAAAATCTGAAAATCGACCAGCTTTTGGTTTCTAAACAAGGAAATATGGCGGGGAAAATATAATAGGTTTTAAAGGAATATTTGTAGTATCAGATGAAAACGGGCAATCTTGAAATAAGTTGCTTATGATTTATGTCTTTTCTTAAGTTGTATAAAAGGCCGTCTGAAAATCAAATAATCAAAAAAGAAAACCGGATTTCCATCAACTGGGAATCCGGTTTGTTTTATTTTCAACTTAGAACGTCAGCCTTACACCAGCGCGGACGGAGCGGCCGGGCAATGGTGCGATATATTTGAGCATGGAGTTTTGCGGTCTTGCGGTACGGTTGGCAAGGTTGCGTGCATCGAGGAACCATTCGGCTGTCGATTTTCCATGTTTGGTGGTATGGCTCATGTACATATCCCACATGGTATAGCCGCCCAAAACAGGCTCTTTGTAGTTGGCAGCCATGTGGCCTGTATGTTTGGCAGGGCGGTAGCGTGTCAAGCTGGTGCCCAGTTGCCAGTTGCCTTTATTCCATGTCAGGCCTGCGCCGTAGCGGGATACGGGCATATTGGGCATGTAATAGCCGTTGTTGCGGACGCGGTTGCCATTGCCTAATGTGCTGTTGCGTTCGTCGTCCAAATCGGCGCGGTTGTGTACGAAGTCGCCAAACAGGCGGGCTTCCAATGTGCCGTATTTATTCAAGTCAAACCATTGGTTTACCTCCAATTCCACGCCGTGAAGTTGGGTATCGCCGGAGCGCCAGTATTTGGTTGGCAGGCGTTGGCCGCCGTCATGTGCGGCATCTACGAGGAAGGTGTAGTCTTTAAATTGGGTTTTATACCAGCTTGCACGGAAGCGGCCGTCTTTCCAACCGATTTCGCCGTTTACTTCCCAAGTCCCTGCTGTTTCCGGACGTAGGACATCGACTCCCCAGTGTGATTCTGAAGCCATCAGGGCATAGTGATCGCCACCTGCATACAACTCGTTGACTTCAGGGGCGCGTTGTGAACGGCTGTATCGTGCGCCCAGTTTTAAGAAGTCAAACAAATCTACGCCTAAGCCTGCATGATAGTGGTTCAAGCTGTATTTCAGACGGCCTCTCTCTTCCAATCCTTTAACGGTTGAGCTGTTGCGTCCAGGTTTGTAATCGCCGATGTCGACCGAGTGGCGGACTTCGCCATGTCGCCAACCCAAAGATGCATTCCAGTTTTTCCACTTGAAGTTTTCAAAAGCGAAAATGCCGTATTCTTTGCTGTCGGTATCGGGCAGGTAGGCATAGTTTCCGGTGCGTTTGCCGTTGATGCCTGAAGATTCGGTGCTGCGCTGTTTCCAATCTGCGCCCAATGTACCTTTCAGCCAAGAACCTGCTTTGTGGTTGAACTCCAAACGGCTTTGGAAAGTTTTGCTGTCCAAGGTTTGCATTTTGGTGTCGCCCAAGTATTCGGATGTCGGGTTTTGGGTATAGGCGGCTTGGAATTTGATGTTTTCAATCCATGGTGTCAATGGACGGTACATGGCTTCTGCCTGCCAACGGGTTTGTTGGGCGCGTACGGAAGCGTATTCGCGTACCGGTGCTTTGTGGGTACCGCCGTGGTGGTGGCCTGATTCGGCAAAATTGTAATAGCCGAAGCCTGCAATACCGGATTTGCTCAAGAAGCGGCTGACGGATACGCCTGCATAGCTGCGCTCACCAATATGGCTCAAGCCGAAAGCAAAGTTTTGATTGCTCAGATGGCTGTTTTTCAGACGGCCTTTTTCAACAGGCATATCGTCTTTCATGGCATTGATGACTTTATTTCTAAAGTTTGGACTGCCGTCATAAAGCGGATTTTCTACCCAATTGCCCCAAAACGGTTTGTTTAATTTGTACAATTCAGATTCGTCAGGTTCTGAGCCGTCGTTATAGCGTTTCCATTGTTCAATGAAAGCCGGAATGTCTTTTGCGACATAACGGTAATAGCCTTTGTTTAAGGTTTCGGTAATGTCGGGCGTAACCTGACATGCCCACATCAGGCGAGAGCTATAAATATTGGCATGATCGTAACAGGCGGCCGGTTTGGAATCGCCCGGAATACGGTAATCATTGGCATGAGTGTCTGCCCCCGATAAATGCCAAGCTACATTGCCGACCTTGCCGTTTAATTTGAACGCTGCGACACGCGGCGTATTGTAGCCACCGCTGACTTCGACTTTGCTGTTTAAATCTTTTTCAGGCAGTTCTGTGGCAATCACGCCGGTATCGACATCAACTGCGCCGCCAATCGCATTGCCGCCATATAAGACTGCTGCCGATGATTTTAAAACGGTAATCTTTTCCGCCATGAACGGATTGACCATCAGTGGCAAATCGGGGCTGACAGAAGCGGCATCCGAAATACCCAAACCATTTTCACTGACATATACGCGCGAGCCGCTCAAGCTGCGGATTTGCGGTACGCCGGTATTAGGGCCGTAAGCATTGTTCTGAACGCCGGAGACTTGTTCCACAGTCTGTCCGAGCGATACGGCGCGTTTTGTTTTTAAATCGTTTGTAGTTAAAACTTCTCCATCTCTTAGATAGTCTTTTGCGCCAGGCTGCAAACGCCAGTTACTTGAAGGCACATTACCGACAACTTTGACTTCAGGTATATCTACTTGAGGAAGTTCTTCCGCAAATGACTGGCCTGAGAAAACAGCCAAAATGGCGCATAACATTTTATTTTTGTTACATAAAAATTGTTGTTTCACCGCTTATCCTTTATTGATATCACATTACGAAAGGCGTTATGATATATCTTTTTTGCGGTGATTATCATGAATAAACATGTCTATTTTAATTAGTTTTGATTATTATCAATAATTATAAATATTTGTAAAATTCAGTATAGACTAGTCATTAATAATTAGTTATAAAATATTAAAAAGGCCGAGACCTTTGCAAAATTCCTTTCCCCCAACAGCCGAAACCTAAACACAGGTTTTCGGCTGTTTTTGTTTCGAATATC